>JACMQJ010000280.1 GCA_014377055.1 Candidatus Sericytochromatia bacterium | reverse complement strand
GAACTGGCTCAAGTAGACTACCTGATAAAGTTTTAATGAAACTAGAAAATAAAACAGTTCTTGAACATGTTTTTAATAGAGTTAAAAAAAGCAAACTTATATCTGATATAGTTGTGGCAACAACCTTAAAAGATGAAGATTTAAGAATAGTAAAAATATGTGCAGAAAATAAGATTAAAATTTATTGTGGAGCTGAAAATGATGTTTTGGATAGATTTTATCAAATAGCAAAAATACTTAATCCAGATAATATAGTTAGAATAACAGCAGATTGCCCTGTTATAGATCCTGATGTAATAGATTTAGTTATTGAACAACATATTCAAAATAATGCTGATTATACATGTAATGGTTTGGATAAAGTTACTTTTCCTGATGGTCAAGATGTAGAAGTGATAAAATTTGATGTACTTAAAATTGCATGTTTAGAAAGTACTTTAAAATCTGAAAAAGAACATGTCACACCTTTTATAAGGTATAAGCCAGATAGATTTAAGTTACTTAATGTTGAAAATACTCAGGATTTGTCAGACCAAAGATGGACATTAGATGATACAGAAGATTTTAACTTATTAAAAATAATATTTTCTAAACTTTATCAAGTTAATAACTTTTTTGGAATGGATCAAATATTTAAATTTATTGAAGAAAATCCTGATCTAAAGAAAATAAATAATCATATAATAAGAAATGAAGGTTATCAAAAATCTTTAATTGATGATTTAAAAGATTGATATAATTGTATTCAAATAACTATTTATTAAAATTACTGATTATTGATTTGTTGTTTTGTAATATAAATAGTATCTTTATAGAATAATTTTAAAATTGTATGGATAATAATTATGGAAAAATTCAAACACTTACAAAAGATAAAAGAATTGTATCAAAAAGACGAAAATATCATACAATATCTTAAAAAAATAAGTAAAAATGAATCTAATAATATAGAAGACATTCTAATAAGTTATGATTTTCAATCTGGTTCATATATAAAATCTTTTTCAGAAAATCAAGAGATTAAAAATAAATATTGTAATGGGTTAGCAAAAATAATTGATAAAATTGATGGTATAGAATCAATTTTAGAAGTTGGAGTTGGAGAAGCAACTACTTTAAATACATTATTAAAAAATTTAAAAAATCTACCAGATAATATTTTTGGTTTTGATATTTCTTGGTCTAGACTAAAATTTGCCAAAGAGTTCTTAAAAGATTTTGGCATAAACAATGTTAATTTGTTTACAGCAAACTTATTTGATATCCCACTTTTGGATAATTCTATTGATGTAATATATACATCACACTCAATAGAGCCTAATGGTGGCAAAGAAGAAGAAGCTCTTAAAGAATTGTACAGAGTAACTAAAAAATATTTAATTCTTCTTGAGCCATCATTTGAATTTGGTAATGATAAAGCAAAATTAAGAATGAAGGAACATGGATATATAACAAATCTATATGGAACTGCTAAAAATTTAGGTTATAAAATTATCGAACATAAATTGTTTGAGTTTTCAGATGACAAAATTAATCCTACAGGTCTTATGATAATTGAAAAAAAAATAGATGAATATAATAAACCTAATCTAGTTTGTCCAATTTCTCACACTGAGTTAATAAATTATAATGAGAATATTTTATATTCAAAAGATAGTTTTTTAGCTTATCCTGTAATAGATAATATTCCTTGCTTATTAAAAGAAAATTCAATATTAGCAAGTCATCTATTAACAAACTACCAAGATTACAAAAAACAACACAATATTATTTTAAATGATATTTAGTGAGAAATATAAAATGACAAACCTAAGATACATATCTAATTTTGATAAATCAAATATTTATCGAGAAAAAATACATAATCTTATTCCTGGCGGTTCACATACTTATTCAAAGGGCGATGATCAATTTCCTACTCTATCTCCAGCAGCTATATCATATGGCAAAGGATCTCATGTTTGGGACATTGATGGTAATGAATTCTTAGACTGTTCTATGGGTCTTACATCGGTTATATTAGGACATGCTTATGAGCCTGTGTTAATAAAAATTAGAGAAGAACTTGAAAAAGG
>JACMQJ010000279.1 GCA_014377055.1 Candidatus Sericytochromatia bacterium | reverse complement strand
TTTTCTACAAATGGACAAAATGCACCAGACTTAATCAAAAAATTAGCTACTGAAAATATATTTTCATATCTTGAAACTGATAATGTTAGTACCAATAAGCCAGAAAAAGATTCAGAAGTAACTAATCCATTTGGTATTTTAGATGCGACAAATATAGTTAATGACCCTTATTTTAGTAAGCAATACAGTCTTACTGCAACTCATGTAACTGATGCTTGGGCATTGTCTACGGGCAAAAATGAAATCGTTGCAGTCATTGACTCTGGTGTAGATATAGATCACCCAGATCTAAAAGGTCAGATCTTATCTGGTTATAATGCTTTTTCAAAAAAAGAAGGAGTCAATGCAGGTGATGCCAGTGTTCTAAATTATATATCTACAACTTATAAACATGGCTCACATGTTGCTGGTATTATTGCTGCAGTTGCTAATAATGGCAAAGGTATAGCGGGTGTCGCTCCTAATGCAAAAATACTTCCAGTAAAAATATTTCCTGATTTGGTCGATTATTTTAAAACTTCTAAAAAAAATACTGATGGATCAGCTGTAACAGTTGTATCAGCGATTGCTGACGGTATTGTTTGGTCAACCGATCATCATGCAGATGTTATAAATATGAGTCTTGCAGTATGGGAACAAAGCACAACTGTAGAAATGGCGGTCAAATATGCTCTTGATCATAATGTCAGTGTCGTTGTAGCTGCTGGTAATGAAAGAGCTAGTGGCAATCAAAAGAATTTTCTTGCAGCAATCAAAGGTGTTATAGCTGTAGGTGCAACTGATGCCGCTAATAATATTACTTATTTTTCTAATTCAGGTGATTATGTTTCGGTTGCTGCACCAGGTAATGAAATTATTTCAACAACTCCTTCGATCTTACATCTTAAGGAATATAGAAATATGACTGGTACATCAATGGCTTCACCTCATGTTGCTGGTATCGTAGCTCTGATAAAAAGTAAATTTGGGACTATTGCTACTCCAGAATGGGTCAAAAATAGACTAGAAAAAACGGCAACTGATCTAGGTGATGCAGGTAGAGATGATTTATATGGTAATGGTCTTGTTAATGCTTATAAAGCTTTGAACGATCCTACATAAATATGTTAATGAATATTCTACGTGAGTTAGATAAATCAATTAATTCCATAGCTCCAGAAATATTAAATAAGATCATCGATCCAGTTTTACTAGAAAAAATAGATAAAATAAAAATACCTAAAAATGATCCATTTGGAATAAATAAACAAACTTTAAAATTTGCTTCTTTTTTTCTCAACTTCTTTTATAAAAGTTGGAATCGTGTCGAAGTGTTTGGTATTGATAATGTACCTTCGACAGGTGCCGCAATATTAGTTCCTAATCATGGTGGTATGTTACCAGTTGATGCAGCACATATAGCAACTTCACTAATAGTTGAATCTAAGCAACCTAGATTAGTTAGAACTCTTGTAGAAAGATTTTTACCTACCTTACCGTTTGTTTATACATTTATGACAAGAGTTGGTCAAACAGTTGGTACTTATGAAAATGCCGAATTAATACTTAATGAAGGTGAATTACTACAAGTATTTCCTGAGGGTGCAGCTGGTGCAACTAAGCCTTATTATAAATATTATGAATTGGATGATTTTAACGTTGGTTTTATGGAATTGGCAATCAGAAAAAAAGTACCAATTATACCAATAGGAGTTATTGGTAGTCATGAACAAGCATTAATTTTATTTGATTTTAAGCCTTTGGCAAAATTACTTAAAATGCCAAATTTCCCTGTTACTCCTTTCTGGCCTTTATTTGGACCACTAGGAACATTGCCTCTACCTTCCAAGTATAGAATAATTTTTGGTAGACCTATGGATTTTAGTCAATATGACGAAGAAACTATTAATGACCCTGAAATGCTTAAGCAATTAGTTGAAAAAGTTAAGTCAGAAGTCAAAAACTTAATTAATATTGGTTTGGATATGCGACCAATGCCTTTTTTATAATATTTTAGAAATCTAACTTTTCTCTTGTTAATGATTATGACTTATGTTAAGGTATATTTGATAATTTAAAAAATTTCAATATTTTTTTATATAAGTAGAGGTAGAAAAAATGGCCCCCCAATATATATATACAATGCATGGACTTGTTAAGCTTGCTGGCGGAGAAAAAATCCTTGATGGGATTTATTTATCCTTTTATCCAGGAGCAAAAATAGGTGTTGTTGGTGAAAACGGTTCTGGTAAATCAACCCTTTTAAAAATTATGGCTGGAGTTGATCCAGATTTCCTTGGTCAATCAGAGCCCGCAAAAGGTGTAACCGTTGGTTATGTTCCACAAGAGCCTATTTTGGATGCAGGTAAAACTGTTTATGAAAATGTTGAAATGGCTTTTAAAGACATTAAAGAGATGCTTGTTGAATATGATAGATTAGCTGAAGAAATGGCAGATCCAGATAAAATGGAAGATGCTATGGAAAAAATGGGTGATTTGCAAGAAAAGATCGAGCAAGCCGATGGATGGAATCTTGAACACAAAATACAATTAGCTGCGGATGCTTTATTATTACCTGACCTAAATACAGATGTAACAAAGCTTTCAGGTGGTGAAAAACGTCGAGTTGCCCTTTGCAAAGCACTACTTCAACAACCAGATATTTTATTATTGGACGAGCCTACCAATCATCTTGACGCTGAAACTATTCAATGGTTAGAAAAACAATTACAAGAGTATAAAGGTACTGTTATTATTGTTACCCATGATCGTTATTTCCTTGATAATATCACCAAATGGATTCTTGAGTTAGAGAATGGAAAAGGTACACCTTATGAAGGTAATTATTCAGGATGGCTTGAACAAAAAATAAACAAAATGGATAAAGCTGACAAAACTGATAATTTTAGATTAGCAACTTTAAAGAAAGAATTTGAGTGGATTAAACTTAATCAAAAAGAACGTAGAGTAAAAAATCAAGCTCATGTTAACGATTATTATAAACGTATTGATTCTAATACTGAAACTGAATTTCGTTCCGCAGGGATCACCATTGCACCAGGTCCTAGACTTGGTGATTTGGTTTTAGAAATGACAGATGTTTCTAAATCATTTAATGGTAATCAGTTGATCAATGATTTAAGCCTTAACTTATCTCCAGGTAGTATAGTTGGTGTTATTGGTCCAAATGGTATTGGTAAATCAACATTATTCGAAATGATTGGTGGTAATCAAAAACCCGATTCAGGTACAATAAATCTTGGTCCAACAGTCGAATTATCTTATGTTGATCAACATAGAGATCAAATGGATGATAGCAAAACTATTTTTCAAGCTGTTTGTGATGGTATGGATTTTATTAAGGTTGGTAATAAAGAAGTAAATTCAAGAGAATATCTTGGTAAATTTAGTTTTAGAGGAAAAGATCAACAAAAACTTATTAAAGTTTTATCAGGTGGTGAAAAGAATAGAGCCTATTTAGCTCAGTTACTTCGTAAAGGTGGAAATTTTATTTTATTGGATGAACCTTCCAATGATTTGGATATTACTACTTTAAGAATGCTAGAAAACGCTTTACTTGATTTTAATGGTTGTGTTGTAGTTATTAGTCATGATCGTTTCTTTTTAGATCGTATTTGTACTCACATACTAGCATTTGAAGGTCAAGGAAAAGTTAGATACTTTGATGGTAATTTCCAAGATTATGAATCAATGAGACGTAAAGAGCTTGGCTCAGATTATGATAGAGCCAGAAGTAGCAGATATAAAAGAATAAAGTTGCAAAGTTAAGAAACTCTCTTATTATCATGTTCCCCCTTTGCAAAGGGGGTTGGGGGGATTTGATGGTGTAATAATAAGAAATCCATCCTAGCCTTCCTTTGCAAAGGAAGGAACAAGAAAAGGAAATGAAAGGGCATAAGAGGTTAAAAATAAATATAAGTAGAATATTTAAAGATTTACATTTGTAATTAATCAAAAAAATATTTATACTGTGTATATGAAAAAAACAGCAACATTTAATTTTTTTGATGAGATAAATGACTTTATCCAAAAAAATCAAAGAAATCAAGAAATAAAAATTGAGTTTGATGACTCCACGACAGCAAAAGATGCAATTGAAGCAATCGGTGTACCACATACAGAGGTAGAATCAATTGTTGTTAATGATATTTCAGTAGACTTTCATTATAGATTAAAGGATCAAGATAAGGTTAGAGTCTATTCTTTTTCATCAAAAGTAATAATCGAAGATAAAATACCTCTAAGAGCAAGTATTCAAAATTATAAATTTATTGTTGACGCTAATGTCGCAAAAATGGCAAAATATCTTAGAATGCTAGGTTTTGATACATCTTATAACTTTGAGCTTCCAGATAAAGATATTGTTGCTCTAGCAGAAAAAGAAAAAAGAATTATCCTAAGTAGAGATATTGGCTTACTTAAAAGAAAAAATGCTACTTTGGGTTATTTTTTACGAAAAACTAATATTGAAGAGCAAGTAATGGAAGTTTTAAAAAGATACGATTTAACTAGCCAAATCAAGCCTTTATCAATATGTCTTGAATGTAATGGACATATTAATCAAGTCAATAAAGATTCTATAATTAAAAAATTAAATGAAAATGTCGCCAAAGAATATGATGAATTTTTTCAATGTAATAATTGCAAAAAAATATTTTGGAAAGGTTCTCATCATGATAAGATGCTAAATAATATTGATAAATTTGTTAAAGATTTAGAACAGAGCAAAATATAAAATATTTATATATGCCTATTCAAAATTAGATTTCAGTTTTTTACCTAAATGAGAGTTTGTAATCTTTGTTATAAATAAAAAAAGTGAATCATTTTAAAATGATTCACTTTTTAGATAATTATTATTTTAGCTAATAACTTCTTTTGGTTTTTGTTCAGCCTCTAAAGCTTTTGCCTCTGCTTCTTCGTGAGCTTTTTTTATTTCTAAATCTCTCAACTCCTGCTCTTTCTGTATTTTCTTAGGAATACTAATACCTTGATCACCTATTTCATAAAATGATAATCCAGAAAAGCCTGATACTTTGTCTCTCATTTCTGTCCAAACAT
>JACMQJ010000278.1 GCA_014377055.1 Candidatus Sericytochromatia bacterium | reverse complement strand
TGTGTCATCATTTGATTTTAAATTGTTAGCAGCCCAATGGCCTAAAACTCCTATCAATGTTTCGGGAAGTTTAGGAACATCTGATCAGGCAAATTTAGCGCTTGATGAGGTTGGTAGTATACATACTGTTTGGAGACAAGACGGATTTGATACAAACAGTGATAGTGGTGTTATATATTATAGTCGTTGGAATGGAATATCATGGACAAGTCAAGGATTTAATATTTCACAATACAATAACAGTGGTCTAAAAGGTTCAAGAGATCCAAGTGTGGCTGTTGGTCTTGATAGACTTCCTCAAATAGTCTGGTCAGCAAAAAATGATACAGGAGTTAGACAAATATATTTTGCTCAATTTGATGGCACAACTTGGAAAAGTCCTACATCTATTTTGGGTAGTGATAGTGGTGTTACACCATCAATTTCTGTTGACAAAACCAATGGCTTTTTATATACTACATGGGAAAATAATGGGAAAATTTATTTGTCTGAATACAACAAAGTAACTTGGTCAAGTCCTACTGTTGTTGGTTCTGGAACAACTCCAAAAGCAAAAATAGGAACGGATAGTATTGTTCATATAGTTTGGAAAACAAGCTCTCAATCTTTGCAATATGCAAACTGGAGATCAGGTAAAGGCTTAAGTAGTGTAGAAAATATTCCTATGAATTCTTTAGGAAACGATACAGGAAGTTCAATTGATACTGCTATTGACAGATTTAATAGACTTCACTTAGTTTGGAGAAATGATATATATATTCAATATTCATTAAGAAGTAATGTTAGCTGGTCACAACCCGAAATAGTTAATCAATTACCTACAGCTTTTCTTTCAGCGAAATCAGGTGCAAGTATATCCGTTGCTCCAACAGGAATTGTGAATATTGCTTGGGTTTCAACAACCAAAGATAATAAAGAAGTAATCAGATTCAGAAGGAAGTTGAGTGATGGTTTTAAACAACCATTCACAAAAATATTAGATTCAACTGAACCTGTTAAAGTTAATAATGGAACTGTTACAGCAACACCTACTACAACTGCTGCAACTGAAATTAAACGTTCAGAAAATATAGATGGGTATGAAGATATTCCTTTTTCAAATACTGCCTCTATTGCAGGTAATCCTCTTATATTAGCTGACTATAAAGGTAATATACATGTTATTTGGAGTAATAAAGGTGCTAACGGCTCTGATGCAGACTTATTACATTCAATTAAGGGTAATGTAGAAGTTATTAAGTAATAACTTCTGCCAAAAGAGGCTTCATTATTGTGGAGCTTCTTTTTTTATGAATAATTTTTTGTTCTTAACTAATATATTATAAAAGTTTAAACTTTATTTAAGAGATACTAGACATTACAATACTATAGTGATAATATTTATTATATCAATTGAAATTACTCCCAGTTTAAATTTAATATATAAGCTTGAGAATAGTTAGAGAAGATTGATTATTTAATGTATTTAATATATGTTAAAATTATATTATGATATGCGCCTTTAGTTCAGCTGGCAGAACATCGGTCTCCAAAGCCGAGTGTCGAAGGTTCGATTCCTTCAGGGCGCGTTTAATAAAATATTTTTTGATAAAAATAACTGAGATTTCATAAAGTGGCAAAAAAGTCTTCGACAGAAACAGAAATAGAGAAAAGCCCAGAGCCTAACAATAAAAAAGATAAAGTTGACGGTGGCAAAAATTTAAAAGGTAAAAAATCACCTTTTGAGGATTTAAAGAAATATGTGCAAGATTCATTTTCAGAATTAAAGAAAGTTCAATGGCCAACTCGTAAACAAGCCACAGCAGAAACTATTGTGGTACTTATTACAGTTTTCTTTTTGACATCATTAGTACTTTTATTTGACAATGTTTTAAGCCGAGTTTTTGGCTTTATTTTTAAATAATTTTAGTGAGGTAGTTTTAAATTGAGTTCACCAGAAAATATTGTTGAAGATACAGAAGAAATATCTTCAAATAATATCGATACACAATTAGTAGCAAAAAAAAGATGGTATGTAGTTAATACATATTCTGGGCATGAGGGAAAAGTTAAAAGTAATCTTCTTCGTCGTGTTGAATCTATGACTATGGAAAATAGAATATTCCAAGTTGAAGTTCCCGAAGAAAAAGTAATCGAAATAAAAGATGGAAAAAGAGTTGAAAAAGCTAAAAAAATATTCCCAGGATATATCTTAGTTGAGATGATTCTTGATGAAGAATCTTGGCATGCAGTCCGTAACACACCTGGTGTAACAAGTTTCGTTGGAGCTGGTAATAAGCCAGTACCTCTTATGGATAGAGAAGTTAGAAGAATACTTAGACGTTCATCATCTGGTAAGACAAGAGTACAAATAGATCTTAAAATTGGTGATCATATTAAAGTTATTAGTGGTCCATTCACTGATTTTAGTGGGGATATTATTGAGATAGCACCAGAAAGAGGAAAGCTTAAGGTATCTGTTTCTATATTCGGTAGACCAACACCTGTTGAATTAGAATTTGCACAGGTTAGTAAAATTAAATAAGCTTTTTTTTGATAATAAATTGTAGTTTTTAAAGGTAAGATTTAAATCTTACCTTTTTGGTTTTATTTAATAATCGCCAGAAAGAAAATTAGCCAAGTCCTTAATGGTAGAATGATCATAAGGAACTGAAATACTAATTTTTTTGCCAATCCATTTTTCAATATCACTTAATAACATGACAATAATGACAGAATCAAGACCATATAACTCAAAGCTTGTATTTAGATTTATTTTATCAGGATTAATACCTGCTTCTGTAACTAGCCAATCTTTTAGCCATATTTCTATTTCCTGATTTGATAAATAGGTATTACTTTTGTCTAATTCTTGATTATTTGATTTTTTAGATGGCTCAACTAATTGATCAACTTTAACTCTATTAGGCTTTTTTAACCAATAACTTTTTTTGTCCCAAACATAAGTAGGTAAAGGAATAATATCTCTAAAATAACCATCATCAAAGTTTTGCCAATTTATATTTATTCCTGTTGTAAAAAGATGGGCTAAATTTTTACATAAGCTTTTCCAGTCATCATCATCTTTTCTTAATGTATATGATAAATCAACTTCTGAGCCTTTAAATTTTTTAATCATAGTATTTAAGACAGGACTAGATCCGATTTCAATAATATGGATATTTTTATTAAGACATAATGTTTCAACTGATTGATAAAACAAGACAGGTTTGATTATATGTTCTGACCAATATTTTGCATCTATAATAAAATCATCTCCAACTAATTTTCCTGTTAGGTTAGAAATAAACTTTATTTTTGGCTTAGAATATCTAACACTTTGAGCTATTTTATAAAAATCATCTATAATTGGTTGCATTAGTTGCGAATGAAAAGCATGAGAAACAATTAATTCTTTAAAGGTAATATCTTTTCCTTTAAAAAGATCTAAAGCATAATTTATTTGTTGAGTATCACCAGAAATAACAATATTATTGTTTGCATTAACAGCAGCTATTGAAATAAACTCTTTGAATGGAATAATAATATCATTAACAGTTTTTTCATCAGAGAAGATAGAAAACATCGAACCATTTTTTGCTAATGATTGCATTAATTTTCCTCTTGCAGAAACCAGTTTGACAGCGTCTTTAAGAGAAAATATTTCAGCTATACAAGCAGCTGCAAATTCTCCTATACTATGTCCCATAACAATATTTGGTTTTATTCCCCAGTATATTAAC
>JACMQJ010000277.1 GCA_014377055.1 Candidatus Sericytochromatia bacterium | reverse complement strand
TTCATTCGTATAATTCGCAAAATTCGTGTCAAAACTTTTTAAGGCTTTAATACACCACCTAGTATTTTCTAGGTACTTGTCCAAACTTGAGTGATACTTTAAAATATATTCACGATCTTATCTAAATAATTTGCTAATCTTTGCTAATGTATATAGGTGTAAGATTAATTTTATTAAATAGATTTATAGTAATGAAAAGAATTTTAGTATCGTTTTTTATATCAATAGTTTTTCATATAGCTGTTTTTGCAGCTTTAGTAACTGTTCAGCTATTAGAAAAACCTCAAAAAAGAATAACTAATATCATGTATATTAAACCTGTTAAAATAAATAAAGTTAAAAATCCAATAACTAAGACAGAGCCTAAAAAAGTACAGACAAAAAAGATTGTAGCCAAAAAAATAATAACAACTAAATTAGTAACAAAAAATAATGGTATAAAAAAAACTGTTAAGAAAAAAGATAAAAAAAAGCCTATACCTAAAGTAACACCAACACCTTATCCATCCCCTGAAACTGTAAAGAGTGCTATTCCAATAAAAAAAGTAGTCAAAAAAACTATTAATAAAAAAATAAAAACCAAAGCAGAAATAGAGGAAGAAGCTAAAGTAACAATTCTAAAAAAATATCCTTATTTTAAAAATTGGTCAGCTAAACGTCTAAAAAGATTAGAGTTACCACCAGGAATGAAAAGTTGGACAGAAGCTGTCAAATTAACTGAGTATCTTGATAAAGAATATAATTGGGTAGGAAATCCCCCAAATCTTGGTAATGAAGACACAAAAATAGATCCTAATAAAAACCCATATCAAGATCCTACGCCAAAAGCTACTCCTACAGACGATCCTAATACTCCTGAATGGAAAGAGTATAAAGAAAATAAGACTGCAAAAATTTATGCGATTCACTTTTATTACGAAAATATTGGTTTTATTGCTTCAATTAATGAAGACAATAAAAAAGTAACAACTAAATATTTCCCTTTTGATTTACAAAAAGCACAGCAAGAAGCAACAGATCAAAATGTAGAAATAGAAATAAAAATATCCCCTGAAACCAAAAAAGAAGATATAAAAGAGCTTGAGCTACCATTAACAAAAATAGATATAGATTTTAAAAATGATCCTCAACAAGATAAAAAAAATAAGGATCAGCTAGTTCGTGATATTTTAAGATCTTACAGACAAACTTTGTCTACACCTCAATGATACGTGATTTTAATTCTGGAAAAAAGCCATCTTCAAGATAAAATACTTTGGTTAAATATTTATAATTTTCTAGCACTTGTTTTCTAATTATAGTTAATGATGAAGTTAACTCACCATTTTTGATGCTAGGCTCATCCTCCAAAAGAGTAAAATATTTTATTCCATTAGTATTTTTAAAGTTTTTTTCATTAGTTTTTCTGATTTTATTCCTGTATAACTTTATTACTTCTGGCTCATCTAATAAATCAATTAATGGTATAGAATAACCATTTTTCTCTTTATACCATTTCATAATATTAGGTACATTGGGAAAAATTAATGCACCAACAAATTCTTTATTTTGACCAAAAACAACACAACTAGAAATATAGATACTTGAGCTTTCAATTAAATAATCTATTTTTGAGGCAAAAACTTTTTTTCCTGTAGAGAGATAAAATAAGCTATTAATCCGACCTAATATTTTTAATCCATTCTCTGTTATTAAACCTGAGTCACCTGTTTTAAACCAGTGATCATCTGTAAATGATTCTTGATTTCTCTCTTCATCCTTATAATAAGAGTTTATGACATTAACACCTCTAACATATATTTCACTGTTTTCACCAACAAGTTTTATTTCTATACCTGGTATAGGAAAACCTGACGTATTAGCTTTCCACTCATTAAGTGGTGAAATAGTTACATATTGCAAAGTTTCGGTCAGTCCCCAACCTTGAATAAGTGGTGTATTTTTTTCAATAAAATAATCAATAATATGATTAGAAGGTTCAGAGCCAGAAAAGACAAATTTTAAATGTTCATGAAAAAAAGCTTGTTCTAAATTCTTTGATTTTTTTGTTTCATGGATTAATTCATGAAATATTTTGGCATCACCGAAACAAATTGTTGGCTTTATTTCTCTCAAATTATCCGCAAAAGTTTCTGGACTAAAACCAGGGCTAGGATCTAGAGTAAGACAACCACCTGAATAAACCGAAATAAATTTTTCAACAATACCTTGACTATGATGCCAAGAAAAATATGACAATAAAACATCCTTTTCATTAATATCTAAAACTTGTTGAATTGCCTTTTGTTGTCCCAAAATGTTGCGATGAGTTATTTCTACGCCTTTAGAAATACCTGTTGTGCCTCCAGAAGTATGTAGTATTAGACAAATATCATCAGGTTCAACATTTTCAACTCTTTCAAGCAAGATACCTAGATCAAAATTATGCTTATACAAAATATTAAAATTAAAGATCCAGCTGGATTCAAGGTATTTGTCATTATAATTAATTAAAAAGTATTTTTTGATTCTACCTGTAGCCATCGTAGATAGTACATTAGCAAGTATTGTATCATCATAAGTTATGACATATTTTGGATCAGAATGAATAAGCATATATTCTATTTGTTTGGGATAATAACCAAAATAAATAGGGACATAAATAGCTCCTATACTCATACAAGCAAGCTCTAAAGCTAATATCTCCATACAATCATGAGATAAAACAGCTATTTTATCACCTTTTTTTATATCTAAAGAAATTAAGCCAGAAGCTATTTGTTGTATTTGTAAATAGAGATCTTTCCATGTTGTTTTTTGATAAACATTATTTATTCTCTCTTGAATAGCTATTCTTTCAGGAAATCTTGTTGCTCTAATAGTTAACATTTCCCAAATGTTTTTTTCATAAGTATCTAACTCAATATTTGACTTAAACATATCTGATAACATAATTTTTACCTGAAAAAGGATTAATTCAAAAACATTATAAGTTATTTGTCAAATAAGTAAAACAAAGAATAGTTTAAGACTTGGCTAAGAATATTCTTTATGACATAATTATTTTATTATTTCAATAATTTTATTAATAACTTCACTTGTTTTATTCTTTTTTAGACTACCAACTTTATACAGAATTATATGCGAATCTGCTGTAAATATTCTATTTGGTCTGATACTGCTGTTCTGATTAAGATTCCCATTTTCAAAATCATCATTATTTAACTCAATAGAATAATTATCTTTAAGGCTTCTACTTGTAATTTGACAGAGAATTAAATCATCACCATTTAATTCTGCAACCACTAAAGATGGTCTTCTTTTAGAGTTGCTTAAATCAGAAAAAGGAAATGGAACAATAACCACATCTCCTTTTACAAATATTGCCATGCTTCTTCCTCTTCTTTACTTAGCCAATCTTTACTTAATGATGATTCGCTAAGTATTGTTGTTTCAAGATTTATTTTCATCTTTTTTACTTTTAAAAACTGTACAAAATCTATAATTTCATCAATTAAATTTTCAGGAATATGATCAATCTCATTGATTAATAATTCTTTTTTAGTCATCACTTGAACCTTAGTAAAATTAACTACTCTATCATTATAATTGCAAAACAGACTATTTTATAAAAACGCAGACATTTTTTCTAATGAATGAATTAGAGCTATTTTACAATGATTGTAGGTTAGTCCACCTTGAAGATAGCCAATAAATGGTTCTCTCAAAGGTCCATCAACACTTAATTCAATAGTTGAACCTTCGATAAAGTTACCCGCTGCCATAATAACATTTGATTCATAGCCTGGAACTGAGTCAGGTACTGGTGTTACATAAGAATCAACTGGTGACATTTCTTGTATTGATTTACAAAATGCTTCTAATATTTTTGGCTTACCAAATTTGATAGATTGAATAATATCAGATCTTCTTTCATCAAATCTTGGTGACACTTCAAAACCTAATTCTTCAAAAACTTTGGCGGCAAGAATAGCACCTTTAACAGCTTGCATTGTAACATGTGGCGATATAAATAATCCTTGAAAAGCAAGTCTTAAATAACTATCAAGCACAGCACCACCTTCTCTACCAATACCAGGAGCATACAATCTACAGGCAGCTCTTTCAACAAGATCAGCTTTACCAGCAATAAATGCACCACATGGGACAATACCGCCACCAGCATTTTTTATTAATGAGCCTATCATCATATCAGCACCTACATCAGTAGGTTCAAGGGCTTCTGTAAATTCACCATAATTATTATCTGTAATAATAATAATATCTTCTTTTACTTCCCTTAGTTTTTGACAAATTTCTTTAAGTTGTGACATATTAACTGAGTTTCTCCAGTCATATCCTCTTGATCTTTGGACAAATGCTACTTTACTTTTTGAAGAAATAATTTTGTGAATATTTTCTATGTCAACTTCTTTTTTATCATTTAATTCAAGCTGTTTATAGCTAACACCCCAATCTTTTAGCGAGCCTTGATTTTTCCCTCTTAATCCGATAACTTCTTCCATCGTATCATAAGGTTTACCAACAATAGCGACCATTTCATCACCAGGAGAAAGGCAACCAAATAAACCTACAGCTAAGGCATGAGTCCCTGAGGCAAAATGAGGTCTAACAAGAGCTGATTCAGTATGAAAAATTGAAGCATAGACATTCTCAAGAGCTTCTCTACCAATATCATTATGACCATAGCCTGTTGTACCTTTGAGATGATGTTCTGCAACTCTATTTTCTATAAAGGCATCTAAAACTTTTTTTTGATTAGCAAATTCTATTTTATCTAATTCTTTAAAAACTGTTTCTGACAATATTTTTTCAGCTTCTAAAACTCTTTCTAACATAAGTAACTCCAACAAATGAGCTATTGATTAAACTTAATTATTTAGCTCACTATAAATATATTCAAAATATTTACTCATCCAAACACCAATTAAGATAATCTTGCTCCCTTCTCTAAAACTAGAGAAGGGTTGGGGATGAGTTCATCTTACAAACAAAATATTATACATCTCTTTGTATTTCCTTAATCTAATCTTTAATATTTTTTGATTTATTCTACATCTACATTTTAGTATTTTTATTAAAATAAATATAGAGAATATTATATTTTATACAAAAAATAGGTAAAATTTAACTCTTACCTATTTTTTAGTTCTGTTTAGTTCTTATTTAGATTCCAAAACATTTTCACTAATTATTGATGTCAAATTTGGAATATCAATAAAAGGATTTCTGTTACCTTGTTTTTTGAAAACTAAATCATTTCTTTTTCTGTCAATATCATTAACTGGGTCTAATTGTTCATTCCATTTGATAAAAGTTGGAACTTTTGAAACCCAAAAATTATTTTTATCAAATGTGCCTTGTCTAACATTTTGATCATAATATCTTAAGTAAAAATAAAGTAAACATCTTGCTGTATTACCTTTTTGAGCATCCATTGGCTCAAAAGTTGGATAAGATTGTTCATCAAGAATTTTGTCACTTTGCTCTTTTGGTAAAGCAAATATTTTTTTTGCATCAGCTAAAGTTAGTTTAGCTTTTCCTGGTTTTTGAGTAACTCCAAGTTTTGAACCACCACTTGTTGAATAAATAACGCTTCCTTGAGCAATTTCACCAAAAGGAAAATGACTTCTTCTATTATTTGGGACACTCATAGTCGATTGTAAATGATGTAAGTCTCCAACCATTGGCATAGACTTGTTAAAAAAGGATTGTGGCCATGTATGTTCACAATTTATAAAATCATTAGCAACACCATCGTTATTGGAATCACCACTTTCTTTATATTTATC
>JACMQJ010000276.1 GCA_014377055.1 Candidatus Sericytochromatia bacterium | reverse complement strand
TTAACTCTATCTTTTTTTGCTGAGATATATTCCTTGAGTGAGTTATTACTGAAACTACTTTATCTTTTACTACAACAGGATTAAAAGTTAATTCTGTATAAATATCTTTACCGTTTATAGATAAATTAACTTCCTCAATAAATTTTTCACCATCCAAAGCTCTTTTAAATAAATTTGCCCAAACTCTGTACTGTGGTACATAAAGAAAATCTTTCAAATCAACTCCTATTTCAGGGTCTTTTTCAAAAACTAACTTATAACTTTTTTTAAATTTAGAATTAAACATCAAAAGTTTATAATCTTGATCAAAAGACCAAATACTATCATTATTGCCTTCAATAAATGCAAAAAGGTTACTAGTATTCAGACTTTTAGTATCTTGATGAAACTCTATATTCTCTTGGTTAATAATTTTAAGTTTATTATTTGAATCAATTATTTTTTGATATTTTTTCCCAATCAGAAAAAGAATTAAGGTTAATAATAAATGAAATGAAACAATAAAAAATATCAAGAGTGGGTTTATATTTTTATAAGAAAAAGTACCACTATAACCAATATTATTGTTTAAGAAGTAAACTAATAGCGGCAGAGATAACCCTAATGAAAGTCCATAAAAGCCATAGCATAATGAATAATTTTTAAACATTACAGTTTTTTAATATAAATATTAAATTTGCTTTCCTATGTGTTATTTTCTTTAACCTCTTTAGACTCTTTAGGCATAATTTCGCTAAAGATCATTACTCTACGTGCAGAGCTAATTGTGTCTATTTTTATCTGTAATGTCTTATTTTTGTCAAATCTTAGATCAATTAATCCATTTTCAACTTTTTCAAGCTTAGCTTCTACTGTTTCAGTCTTATTTTCTTCATTAGTATATTTTACTTTTAGGGTTTTATTCAATGCCCAGACAAAGTCAGCCTCTTTTTTTAAAAGTCTATCAAGACCAGGTGAAGATACTTCTAGGCTATATGGATTAGTTATAAAATTTTCATGCTCATCTAAGATATTCCCTATTTGTTGACTCACTTCTCCACACTGATCAAGATTTATATTTCTTGCTAAATTATCAACAAAAAATCTTAAAATCCAGTTAGATCCATCTTTTAAATATTGTATATCATGTATTTCATAACCGAATTTAAGAATATCTGGCTCAACTAATAATCTTACTTTTTCTTCTATTTCTTTCATTTAATCGTATCTTTTAATCTTATCTTTATTTAATTCTATTTTCTAAATATTTTAAAATTAAAGTAGAGATTATTATTTAATCACTACCTTAATTAAAAACTACATTGCTTCAGCTTCGTTGATTGTTTCTACTAATTTTTCAGCCATCTGTTTTGCAAGTTCAAAACTGATAGATATTCTGGTATGAACATTAACAACGTCTTTTGTTAATTGACTAACTTCATTTTGAATAATCGGAGGAAGATAACCAAAATCAACAACAACGCTTTCTTTGTCTATTCTAAAACGAAAAAGATTAGCTGGCTTGGCAAGAACATTAAAATCTCTTGCAAGTAAATCATCAGGGCTTAACTGTGTTCCTTGTGTGCTAGCAGGTTTAGCTTGTTGTGCAGCTTGAGGTGGTTGAGCTGGTTGTGGTCTTTGCGGTATAGAGGCCATTACGATTCTCCTTTATAATATAGATCTAATTTTATTTACAACATTATACATTCAATCAAAAAAATATCAAATTAATTCGCAAAAATTTATTAGTTTTTTGAATCTATTTTATAAAAAGAATAGTTAAATTATAATTTACAAAAATAAGCTAAAACATATATAATATAAAAAGTATTTTAAATCTTAATTATTAATGGAGATAAAATTATATAATGGAATTAAGCTTCGACCCAAAATTTACCGATCTCTTTAGAGACACAACCCATGATGAGTGGTCATTTGACAACAACGCCTCTGGTGCTGATCTTAAGATTATGAAATTTAATAATGATCCTTACAAAAAATTGTCTAGCATTCCAGGATATGCAAGTCTTCCTGAATTTGTTAAACAAAAACTAGGAAAATCAGCTATCTACAGTAAATCAGAAGTAAAAGGCTGGAATAGAATAGAGTTTCAAAATGAACAATTAATTAATAAATTTGGTTCAGATGTTATTTATACTCCACCAGATGCCAAAGATGCTGCTTTTTATAAAGCTATGGAAGAATGGTTTACAACTATTCCTTATGACCCTAGTGTATCCAAGGATTCTTCAGGAGATATTAATTCTCATCCTGATCAGTTCCAGTTAGACGATACAAAGTCTTATGGCTTAACTTCAAGCTTATTATCTGTTTTTGGTGACAAATAATTTATTAGTAATAATCACAGATTTAATTGACCAAATGATTAACACTGTATGATTTACCAATTTAGATTTAGGGAATGTCTAAAAGGTTTATTTTACACAAAAACATCTTTTAGATTCAGTACTCATGTAGGGACGTTTAACTAAACGTCCTATTTTTAAATTATATTACTATTTTCATTCCTTCATAAGCTGCTTGAGCATTAGGCAAAGATAATTGAACTGTTTTTTCGAGATCATCCATAAATTTATCGTCATGGGCAGGATCGTGATGCCACAAAATAAGTTTTTTTGCTCCTGACTCCCTAGATATTTTCATTCCTTCATTCCAAGTTGAATGACCCCAACCTTTATAAATTTTATATTCTTCTTCTGTAAAATTACTATCATAAATAAGAACATCTGCATCTTCAGATGCTTTACAAATATTTCTATCTAATTCGTCATTATGCTCTGTGTCAGTAGCATAAACAACAATCTTATTACCATATTGGATGCGATAAGCTAAGCAACCATCAGGATGATTTGCCCTATAAGCAGTTATTTTTATATCATTTATTATTATCTCTTGATTACTATATATATCATGAAAATCAAGCTTTGATAGGCTTTTTGGGATTGGTACAGGAAAATAAGGATATTTCATTTGTGCTGATAATAATTCTTCGAGTGTACCACCACTCTTTCTTTCAGCATAAAGATTAAATGTGCATCCAGATGCATAAAAAGGCTTAAAAAAAGGAAAGCCCTGTATATGATCCCAATGTAAATGAGAAAATAAAATATGTACATTAATAGGTAATTCATTTTTTAGAACATTGCCGAGTTCTCTAATACCTGTTCCTGCATCAAGGATAATAATATCTTTTCCACAACGAACTTCAAGACAAGATGTATTACCACCATATTTTATTGTTTTAGGGCCAGGTGTAGGTGTACTACCTCTTGCCCCCCAAACTCTTACTATTAAATCGTTACTATCAGACATATATTTAAAATAACCTTGAACATATATTTATCTAAATTTTTAAAGCATTATGCGATATTATTATGTCATAAATCTTATATTTAAAAAAAATTAACACAATTAAATAAGAAATTAAAATCTATACTTAACTTAAGCATATAACACTTTTTAAAATTATAATGTTAGCCAAATTACATTAAAATAATTTCTTTTTTTGAATATATTTTTGGAAAATTGACAAATAGAACTATAATGGAATAGTTGTAAGGAGGAATTAAATAATATAATTATGGAAACTTTGACTAAAATAAATGTTTTATACAGTACTTCCATTGAAAAAGTACTAGGTTTATCTGATTTTCGTAAACTGTTTGAAGACATCGAGTTTAAAGAGATTGACTGTGAAAAAATAGATCCTAATATGATTAAGAATAGCCTTATTTTTATAGAATACGATGAATTTAAAAATTTACCTTTACCAACTAAAAACTCTAATTGTTCAATTATAATATATGATCCTTATGAAGATTCACTTAGTCATAAACTACCCGATTATGTTTTTGAAATTTTAAATAAAAATACATCACAAAAAAAGCTTGCTTTCATTTTTAATAAAGCGTACAGTACTCTAAAAACTAAAATAGAATTAGGTAATTTAGCACGTAAGTTTGATATTCAATCCAAAGAATTACATACAATAAATTCTATTGGGATCGCTCTTTCTACCGAAAGGAATGTTGACAAATTATTAGAAACTATACTTCTTAAATGTCGTGAAATTACAGAGTCCGATTCAGGGAGTCTTTATTTGGTATCAGAAAAAGAAGGCGGAATATTTGATGCCAATGATTATTTTCATGACAAAGAGTTAATTTTTAAACTAGCCCAAAACTCATCTGTTAATGTTAATTTTAAAGAAACGATACTTAATTTAAATAAAAAAAGTATTTCTGGATTTGTCGCATTAACAGGTAAAGCCTTAAATCTTAGTGATGTTTATCATACTCCTAAAGATGCCGAATATAGCCATAATCATTCTTTTGATGAAACTAGTGGTTATCGTTGCAAATCAATGTTAATAGTACCAATGAAGAATCAAAAGGATGAGATTATTGGTGTTATACAATTAATTAATAAAAAAAGAGATTATAATATTAAGCTTATTTCATCAGATCTGGTTGATAAGCAAGTTATTGATTATGATGAAAATGATGAGGAATTAGTTTATTCGCTTGCAAGCCAAGCGGCTATATTAATTGATAATACAAAGCTTTATTACGACATAAAAAATCTGTTTGAAGGTTTTATCAAAGCATCTGTAACTGCTATAGAAGCACGAGATCCTACCACATCAGGTCATTCTGAAAGGGTTGCAACACTTACCGTTGGTCTTGCCAAGAAAGTAGACTCAATAAGTACAGGTAATCTTAGCTTAATAAAATTTTCAAGAAATGATTTACAACAAATAAAATATGCTTCTCTATTACATGATTTTGGTAAAATCGGTGTTAAAGAAGATGTCTTGATCAAAGCAAAAAAGCTCTATCCTTATGAGCTTGAATTATTAGAACAAAGATTTAAATATATTAGAAAAAGTATGCAATATAATCTAACAAAAGCAAAATTAGATTATATTATGGAATATTCAAAGGAAGAATCGTTTTTATTCTTTAAAGATATTGATTTATTATATAGTGATAAACTTAAGCAACTTGACGATGCCTTATCTACAATCATATCTTCAAATGAGCCAACTGTATTAATACAAGAGGCTTCTGAAAAACTAAAATTATTCAGTAATATTATTTATGAGGATCTTGATAATACAAAATTACATTACATAACTCCTTATGAGCTAGAAAGTTTATCTATTATGAAAGGCAGCTTAAAAGAAAGTGAAAGAAAAGAGATAGAATCTCATGTTAATCATACTTATGACTTTTTAAGTAAAATACCTTGGACTAATGAATTTAAATTAGTGCCAGAAATTGCTTATTCACATCATGAAAAGCTAGATGGGACAGGTTATCCAAGAGGCGTTAAGTCTGAAAATATACCTATACCATCAAAAATGATGGCAATTACTGATATTTATGATGCTCTGACAGCCAGTGACAGACCATATAAAAAAGCCTTACCTCTTGAAAAAGCACTGGATATTTTAAGTTATGAAGTAAAAGCAAAAAAATTAGATAGTGAATTATTTGATATTTTTGTTCAAGCAAAAGTTTATGAAATAGAAAAAAATGAGAAATAATAAAAGATTTAATAATTTAGTAGTCAGAAAACGTTTTGGTCAAAATTTTTTAATTAATAAGGAGATTCTTGAGCAAATAATTGAAAAATCAGATTTAGCTCCAGATCAGTTTATTCTTGAAATTGGAGCAGGGCATGGTGCATTAACTGAAAAGTTATTAGAAAAAGTCGAGCATGTTACTTCTGTAGAAATTGATCGAGATTTGGTTGCTTCTTTAACAGAGAAGTTTAAAGGAAACGAAAAATTAGATATTGTTTCTGGAGATATTTTGGATTTAGATTTTAATTCTCTAAATTTAGAAAAATATAGTTTAGAAAGAAGAAAAGTAATAGGGAATATACCTTATTACATTACTACGCCTATTATTATGAAGGTAATTGGCGAAATAAATTTAAAAAAGCATGGTATTAGCCATACTAATCAACAATTTTCTGAATTAATAATTATGTTACAAAAAGAAGTTGGAGAAAGAGTAGTTGCAAAACCAGGTACTAAAGCTTATGGAGCTTTGTCTGTAATATGCCAATATGCTTGCCATGTAAAGTCATTATTGATTGTTGATAGAAGCTCTTTTTATCCTGCTCCAAGTGTTGATTCAATGGTTATTAGCTTAAAATTGAAAACAGAAGATGAGCATCAAATAAACTCGCCTCCTACTTTTTGGAAAATAGTTCATGGCGTTTTTACATCAAGACGAAAGACTTTAAAAAATTCATTAAAAATATCAGGTTTTTCTGACGATTTAATAAATATCATTGAAAAAGATTTTAATCTTGGTATTAGAGGTGAAACAATGAGTTTGGCTGATTTTGCTAAATTAAGTAATGCACTCTCAATTGATGTTGCAGATAAAGTATAAATTTTGGAAGTTGTCTAAAAAGTTTATTTTTAACTAAAAAATAGCCTGATATTCAGTAGGGACGTTTTAATAAACGTCCTCTTTTCTTTTATTTTTTACTAACAATTACAGGGCAATTTGGATCTACAGGTTGTGGGAGTCCACCATACTGGGTTTGATTACAAGTAACATTTTTTACTGATGTAACTGGTGTTGCAGATGTCAAATTAATATCATCCAATTGACAAGAAGTTAATGAGAATAATATAGTAGAAACAAAAGCTAAAGCAGTAAATTTTTTCATAATATAATTCCCAAAAAAATTTAAAATAACTAACTAATATAATTATAGCTTTTTAGTGGTTAATAAGTCAAGTATATTAACAGTTAATTTACACTAATTCTCATTTCATAAAAGTAAATTAAAAACTCATATTACATCTACAAACATTATAGCTTGTTAAAGATGATTTTGATGAACAACTTTACCTTTTTTTACTACACTTTCAACTAAATTTATACCATAGTGATAAGGTATATATTTATGGTTAGGAGCATCCATTATTAGTATATCAGCTTGTTTTCCAACTTCAAGACTTCCTACTTTATGACCTATCCCACAAGCATAAGCGGCATTAATTGTTGCTGAGGCTATGGCTTCAATAGGTAGCATTTTTAATTTTAGACATGCTGTTGTTATTACAAAACTCATTGATTCAGAATGTCCAGCCCCAGGATTAAAGTCTGTTGAGATAGCAATAGGTAATCCCATTTCCATCATATTTCGTGCATCAGGATAATTTAAATCAAGAACAAATGATATAGTTGGTAATAGTACTCCAACAACACCTTTTTGAGCCATTGCTCTGAGCCCATCTTCATAAGCATAGTCAAGATGATCCGCAGATACAGCACCTACTTTGGCCGCTAATTCAGCACCATAAGTATTTGTCAATTGGTCAGCATGTAGCTTTAATAACATTCCCGATTCTTTAGCCTTGTTCAGTATTTTTTCTGATTGCTCCTTAGAAAAAAAACCTTCTTCACAAAACACGTCACAAAACCTAGCTAAACCTGTTTTTGCTACATAAGGAATCATTTCATTAATAACTATTTCGGTATATTCTTTTGAGTTATAACCTTGCGGAATCGAATGAGCACCCAAAAAAGTTGATTCGATCTCAATGTCTTGTAAACTTTTTAATGCGTGATGTACTTCAAGTATTTTTAATTCATTTTCTAAGTCCAGACCATATCCGCTTTTTGCCTCAATATATGTAATACCTTGAGATAGCATTCTTTTTAAACGTTTTTTTGCTAATTGAATTAACTGTTCTTTTTCCGCTTTTCTTGTATGTGAAACAGTATACTGTATACCACTTCCCATCATGACATTTTTTGTATTTCTTTGCTTTTCTATACGTTGAACAAACTCATTTTCTCTTGTTCCAGCAAAAACTAAATGTGTATGACAATCAACAAATCCAGGAATAACAGTTTTACCTTTGGCATCAATAACTTGCTCTGAATCATTTAATTCAAAGTCTTTAAGTATATTGTCTGTTGTATCTACAGCAATAATTTTGCCATCTTTAACTGCAATAGCACCATTTTCAATAATTTTTAATTCATTTAAAGATCTACCACTAACAGGCTTTCCATTTGAATTCATAGGCAATAATTCATTAGCATTAATGATAATTAGATCTGTTTTCATATTATTCCTTAACTAAAATACAATAGACGTAATTATACATGAACAAATCCTACAGAGATAATATTATTGATACTTTGAGGTATATAAATATTAGTAAGAGATAAACAATAACTTATCAAATTTTTTATCAAATTAAATTTAAGATTTACTTAATTAGTTTTTTGTTCTTTAGAAGATTTTTTTTCAAATATTAAGAAACATAAGCCAGCAATTAGAGCGTGAAAACAAACTAGTGTATAGCCTGTAGGAAAATCAAAGTTATAAGAAACAGATATGGCAATTAGATTAATAATTGTTCCAATAATCCAAGCGTTAATTACTAACTTCCCTCTGTTAATATTTAGAGCTATCATTGCGGGACCAATTAGAAGAGCGAAAATAACTAATACTCCAGCGAGCTTAACTGAGCTGGTAACGGTTACTGAAAAGGTTATAAAGAATAAAACTTCCTTTAAAAATCCTGTAGTTTTTTTATTAAAAATATAGATAAAGATACCTAATAAACTGTAAAGTATTGCTGTTTTGGTAATTTCTGAACTTGGTGTAAATAAAATATCTGAAGCCATTAAGTCTTGAAACTTTTCAGCACCATTAGGTGATTTTGAAAGCAAAATAAATACACCTGACAAACCAAAAGCATACATCAAACCGATAAATGCTTCAAGATGTCGTACTTTTCTAGACGCAAAAGCTATCAATAATCCAGCTAATAAAGAAAAAATTAATGATGTAATATACAAATATTGACCATCAAAGAATAGAAGTGAAATAGCTGCTCCTAATGCCGCCATTTGACCAACTGCCAAATCAGTAAAAATAATCCCCTTACGAATTATTTCTATACCAAAATAGGAATGAATACCCAATAATACCAATGATAAAAAGAACGCAGGGAGTAAAATATCTAACATTTTTTTAAATTTTAAACTTTATAATATATTTTGCTAATTATACATTTTTTACTAACTAATAATCTATATATACTTTTTCAAAAAAGTTGTTGCAACTCATTCTTTTATTTTGCGGTAAATATTACATAATTGTTAGAAGATCTAGTGCTGATTCTAATATATTTACCTTAGGCTTGACTAATACATCATCATCACTCTATTCAAATGATACACTAGATGATTTTTTATCAATTGTCAGTGCTTCACTAACTTTTAGAGGCTGTGATTCAAAATCTTCTCTACTGCTGATGTTTTTAATTCTTGAATGAATAAATCTACTTTGTTATTATCATTGGCAAATATTGGTATTTTAAGTATTGTTATTTAATCTCTTTATATATTTATCATTTAACGTTTTACTATCGGATAAATCAGTATTAACAACACTTGACTCAGACCTTTCTTTGACTTTTTGCAAATACTTTTCTTTTAAATTTGAAAGAATAAAAGTTTCATCATTAATAATATTTAATGGATCACTTTTCTCTATCTCTTCATTATGTTTATAATCTTCAATAAT
>JACMQJ010000275.1 GCA_014377055.1 Candidatus Sericytochromatia bacterium | reverse complement strand
TATGATAAAACACTTTTAGCATGGAATGATAATTTTCAAAAATCATGGTCACAATTAGAAAAAAGTTATTCGCCACGTTTTAAGAGAATGTGGGAATTTTATTTATTACAAGTTGCTGGCGTTTTTCGAGCAAGAAATCAACAGTTATGGCAAATAATTTTAACTCATCCAGGTACAAAACAACTTGATTATCGAAAATAATTTGTTTGCAGTTTTTCTATCCAAACAAAATAATATTAAACTGAGTTAAAATATAATCAATATTCTAGGAACAAAATTATGACACAAACAAATAATCAAAATTATATTCTCTTAAGAAAAATCGCCCATCAAGCCATGGTGGATAAAGGTCTTTTTCCAGATTTTACGCCTGCTGTAATTAGTGAAATGAATAAAATAAAAGAAGCCGCTTCTGAAAATAGCCCAAATATACGTGATCTTAGAGATTTAATCTGGTGTTCAATAGATAATGATGATTCTCGTGACTTGGATCAGCTTTCTGTTGCTGTAGAAATGCCTACAGGTGAAATAAGAATTCTTATT
This sequence comes from Candidatus Sericytochromatia bacterium, assembly GCA_014377055.1. Classification (GTDB taxonomy): domain Bacteria; phylum Cyanobacteriota; class Sericytochromatia; order UBA7694; family JACMQJ01; genus JACMQJ01. Next base: position 7,944 of record JACMQJ010000275.1, on the reverse strand, counting down.
GCTATAGCTGATGTTGATGCTCTTGTAAAAAAAGATTCAGAGATTGATCGACATGCAAGCCATAATACAACTTCAATTTACACTCCTGTACAAATATTCCCAATGCTCCCAGAAAGATTATCAACCGATTTAACTTCCCTAAATTATAATTGTGATAGGCTTTCTATAGTTATTGATATGAATATTGCAGAAGATGGAACAATAAAAGACTCAGAAGTTTATAGAGCTTTAGTACATAACCATGCAAAATTAGCTTATAATAGTGTTTCAGCTTGGTTAGATGGTAATAGTCAAATACCAGAGGAAATATCAGCAGTAAATAAACTTGATAAAAATATTAAACAACAATATCTTATTTCTCAAAAATTAAAAGCATATAGGAGAAAAAATGGAGCACTTGATTTTGAAACAATTAAAGCAAGACCTACTTTTGAAAATGGAAAAGTTAAAGATTTAGAAATAGAAAAAAGTAATAGCTCAAAAAATATGATCGAAGATTTTATGATTGCAGCCAATGGGGTTACAGCTCGTTATCTTGAAGCTAAAAACTTTCCTTCTTTAAGACGTGTTGTTCGTACTCCCAAAAGATGGGATAGGATTGCAGAACTAGCAGCAAAACAAAATTATAAATTACCTGAACAGCCTGATTCAAAAGCTTTGGAACTGTTTTTGGAAGTATCAAAAAAGAATGACCCTACACACTTCCCTGATATATCACTAAGTATTATAAAATTATTAGGACCTGGTGAATATGTTGTAGAGATACCGAACGCACAAAGTTTGGGACATTTTGGGCTGGCTGTAAAAGATTATTCACATTCTACCGCACCAAATAGAAGATACCCAGACATTATCACTCAAAGATTATTAAAAGCAGCTATGTCAGGTAATAGTATTCCTTACAATAATCAAGAGTTAGAGATTCTAGCAAAACATTGCACAGATTCAGAAAATCTTGCAAAAAAAGTAGAGCGTCAAGTTGAAAAATCAGCAAATATTAGTCTTTTAGAATCAAAAATAGGACAAAAATTTGATGCTATTGTTACAGGTTCATCCAATAAAGGTACTTGGATAAGATTAATTTATCCTCCAATAGAAGGAAAGTTAGTTAATCCATCAAAAAATACAGATGTTGGCGATAAAATACATGTACAATTAATTCATACTGATGTAGAGCGTGGTTTTATTGATTTTAAAGATTTAAATTAAAATTATAAAAGATAGATCTTTTGTTTAGAATTGAGAATAAGATGGAAAATAATAATGCAAAAATTTTAATAGTGGAAGATGAGGTTGATATTGCCAGCTTTATTGAAACTGAATTAACTTATGAAGGTTATCAAGTCGAAATAGCATATGATGGAATGCAAGGCTTAATGTTAGCTCGTAAAAATAACCCTGATTTGATTATTCTTGATAGATTATTGCCAAAAATGAATGGAATAGAGTTTTGTAAAAGGATAAAGCAAAGTTCAGATGTTCCAATCATTATGCTGACAGCTTTGGATGAAGTTGATGATAAAATAGAGGGGCTTGATGCAGGAGCTAATGATTATCTCGTAAAACCTTTTAGTTTACGTGAGTTATTAGCTAGAATCAGAGTACAGTTAAGATTAAAAAAGCCTGTAGAAAAAACAGTTTTTGAATTTAAAGGACTTAGTATGGATCTATCAACACGTGAGATTTTGCGTGATGGTAAGCAGATTAATTTGACCCCAAAAGAATTTGAATTGTTAAGCTTACTAATTCATAGTCCTCGACAAGTTTTTACCAAAGAAAATATTTTTGAAAAAGTCTGGGGCTGGGACTTTGATGGTGAAGATAATGTTTTGGAGGTTTTGATGCATGGTTTACGTGAAAAAGTAGAAATAAAAGGATCACCAAAACTCATACATACAATTAGGGGTATAGGTTATACACTCAAAGAATCATAATGAAAATAAGAACAAGATTAACTTTATGGTTTACAACACTTGTTACATCCTTAACTTTAATTTCAGGAGTCACAATTTATATCAGTATAAAAAGAAATTTGAATGAATCTTTGCTTAGAGAAATCAATAATAAAGCAAAAGAAGTACAAAGTGTCATTTACTTTTTGGCAAAAGAATATCAAAAAAATGGTTCACCTCTACAAATAGAAGATTCGGATATTTTTTTACATACTCTTTCAGAAAATCAAGGCTCTCTTTATGATGGTGTTTATCTACAACTATCAAAAAGGGACAAAGCCTTTGCTAGATCTCCAAACTTGGCATATGCTTTTTTACCAATATTACCTTTTAATACAATTGGTCAATTTTCCTTAAAGCTAACAGAACAATCAAACGTTAATGTTTTTTATTATTCAACTTATGTTGAATTTGCAGGAGAAAAAATCGCAAACTTACAGATAGCAATACCAATGACAAAGAATGAAGAATTTATGAATCAATTAATATTTTATGACTTAATGGTGCTTTTATTTGTTTTTGTACTATCAGTTTTTATTGGACAATTTTTGTCATACAAGGCATTAAAACCTGTTTCACAAATAACTGATGAAGTTGGAAATATGGAAATAAGAGAGTTTTCAAAAAGACTTGATACCTCAAAATTATCCAATGATGAAATTGGAAAACTTGCTGTAACTTTTAATAGGCTTTTGGAACGTATAGCTGATTCCATCAAAATCCAAAATAGATTTATTTCGGACGCTTCTCATGAGCTACGCTCTCCTCTAACAGCTATTATTGGTCATGCGGAACTGTTAGAAAGAAGAGGTGAAAATAATCCTACTATTTTAAAAAATAGCAGTAATGTAATTATTAGAGAAGGTCAGAGATTAGTTAAACTTGTCAATGATTTGTTATATTTAGCTCGTTCAGGAGTAAAAAATAATGATAAAACTGAGATAAATCTTTCAAAATTAATTAGGGGAACGATTTCTGATATTTTTCCTTTTAATTCTCAAATATCATTATTACTTCCTGAAGAAAATATTTATATAAATGGTGATTCTGATTCACTAAAAAGAGTATTTATTAATTTATTGAATAATTCGTTAGCTGCAATTGCTAAGGATGGTCAGATTATTCTTAGTTTGGCAATAAAAAATGATTTTATTGAGATATTAATTAAGGATAATGGAATAGGTATATTAGAAGAGCATCTTAATCATCTTTTTGAAAGATTTTATCGTGTAGATGAATCCAGAGATCGAAAAAAAGGTGGTACAGGTCTTGGGTTAGCGATAGTTTATGAAATAATCAAGATTCATAATGGTAAAATTAGTATTGAAAGTAAAATAGGTGTTGGCTCAACATTCATAATTAATTTGCCGATAGTTATGACAACATAACATATTAACAACATCAAAAAGTTGACTATATTAATAAAATATTATTTCTAAATAAATATTATCTTTTTAACTAGTTTAAATCTGTTATAGTTTTAAATAGACAACATTTTTATATTAGGTAAAATTAACTTTTAATGGCAATTGCTTGGGAAATATTAGATAAAGTAAGAAAATTAAAGCAACAAGAAGCTTTTGTATCACCAACAAAGGACAAAAAAGCAAACATAAATATTGTTTTGGCTTATCCAAGTCCTTATCATATAGGTATGTCATCACTTGGCTATCAAACAATTTATAGATTATTTAATTTGATGGATGATGTAGTTTGTGAACGTACATTTTTACCTGAAAATACAGATTTATATCGAAGTAAAAAAACTAAACTCTTTACTTTTGAATCAGAAAGAGAAGTACAAAATTTTCAAATAGTTGCTTTTTCAGTTTCTTATGAAACAGAGTTATTAGGAATGATTGAAAATCTTGAATTATCAAATATACCTATTTTATCAAGTGAACGAAATCAAAAATATCATCCATTAGTTGTTGCAGGTGGCCCAATTACTTTTTCTAATCCTCTACCAATGGGGCCTTTTGTTGAAGTAGTCCTGCTAGGTGAAGCTGAAGACTTAATTCATACCATGATTGAATTTTACAAAGAAATACCTGACAGAGAAGAATTATTAAAAAAATTATCGACTCAATACGGGTTTTATGTACCATCAATACATGGTAATTATTTACCACCTATTGCTAAAGCAGATCATGCCCTATTGCCTGCATATTCAGCCATAATTACACCAAATACAGAGTTATCTAATATGTTCTTGATTGAGCCCGAAAGAGGATGTTCAAGAGGATGTACTTTCTGTGTTATGAGAAGAAGTACAAATAATGGTATGCGACTTTTTACACCTGAACTTGTTTTATCAAAAGTACCTGAATTTGTTAAAAAAATTGGTTTGGTTGGTGCTGCTGTTTCGGATCACCCCAAAATAGTAGCTATACTTGAAGAATTAGTTCTTAACCATAAAAAGCAAATTGGTATTAGTAGTCTTAGAGCTGATAGATTAACACCAAGATTTGTTGAAATGTTGGCACTAGGCGGCTATAAAACTTTAACTGTAGCTAGTGACGGTCCTTCTGAGAGAATAAGAGAATTTATGGAAAAGAAAATTAAGGAAAAGCATTTGATCCGATCTGCTGAATTAGCAAAAGAGTATAATATGAAAACTCTTAAACTTTATCAAATGATTGGCATACCAGGCGAAACAGATGAAGATATTGATGAAATGATAGATTTTTCCTTAAGAATATCAAAAATAATGAAAACAGCAATCGGTATCTCACCATTTGTTGCCAAGAAGAATACTCCTTTGGATAAATCACCATTTGAAGGAATCAAAAGTATTGATAATAAATTAAAGAAAATAAATAAAGCACTAGGTCGTTATGTTGATGTTAGAACTACATCAGCAAAATGGACATGGATTGAATATCAACTTGCTCAAGGAGATTATGAAAGTGGCTTTTCAGCATTAAAGGCTTATCGACTCGGTGGTAATTTTTCAGCTTGGAAAGAAGCTTTTGAATCAACTGGCAAAGTTATTAACCATCTACAAAAGCAACCTGAACTAGTCTAAATAATCCAAAAAAAGGACGTTTAGTTAAACGTCCCTACATGAAAACTGGATTTCAGAGCTGTTCTTTTCTTGCCCCCTCCTTCTCTTTATTCCTTCCTTTGCAAAGGAAGGTTAGGATGGATTGGGGTTAGGGTTGATTAGACAACCCCACTACTGATCTTAAAACATAATTTATTTAAACATAACTGTAGTTAAATAATCTTTAGCATTAGGTCTAAAGGTGTTATCCATTAAGTCTTTATACTCATTATAGAATCTGTTGTGTTCTTCTTTAGGGAAATCACTATATTCTATAGCACTGGCAATTATTTCATCAAAATGTAGATCATAAAATTCAATCATTTTGTCATCTAAATCTTTAAAGTTTTCTTCGCAGAAAGTATCAAATTTTTCTATTTCAAAATATTCACGACTTATTTCATTATACTTTTTGTATTTTTCTTCTTGTGACATTTTAGGGTCATTCAAAAAGTTAAGGTATCTATTTTGTTCAAGATCTATTCTCATATCTTTTTCTGTAACAGCACAGAAAGAAAACCATTTGAGTAATGCACATATCAACCAAGGAAAATGAACATGTAATGAAGTAAAGTTACTGTCAGGACAAGCATTAGCAAAATCTATTGGTGAAATTTTATCATCTTTAATTAGAGATTCAAAAGAATTATATGTCCAACGCATATATGAATTAATGAAATTAACATAGCTTGATAATCTTTCATAAATAGGTTTTTTAAGTAATAATTTTTCTGGACTATAATGCTGATGTAAAGGAGCTTCTGGAACAAATCTCATAGGTAATATTTGTGGCCCTATAGCCATACATCTAACGAATGTTTCATAATCTTCTATTGCTTCTTGTAAATGAAAGGCTCTGCCACCTGTTTCATTATCGTATTTGTAGTAAAGTTCTTCAAGTGAATGGATTTTAAAAACATCACTTCCACCACCGCCAAAAGCTTTTTTGAGGTAAATAGGGAATTTATTTTCAAAAACATTTTCAACTGTGTCTTTTAGATAGTTACCATGAATATAAAAGTTTTCTCTTAGCCTTTCGCCTTTTGATCTAAACTTTTTTGCTTTGTCTAAATCAGTATTAATTTTTTTCCAATCAGTATCTCTTCTATTTGGGTCATAACCAAATTTAGTATTTTTGGCAATTAATTCTTGTTGATACTGCCACATTTCTTGTTCGTATTGAGCTTCTGTATAAGCATGAAATTGTGGTAACAGTACTGTTTTGGGAAAATAATCATCTGGATGAATTGCTCTTGCCATTAAGTCATAAGTACTATGTTTATCATGATTATCAAATGAAAGACTACTATTAGCTTGCCTCATCTGTGAATTCATAGCTTGTTGTGACCAACATTTATAGTAATCATTCCAATGAATTGTACGATCTACAACTAGATCTGATTCACTATTTAAATTTTGACCACAAACAATAGGTTTAGCAATGATTCTGTTAAACTCTAGTTTATATTCATTACCTTTGTATTTTATTGTAGGATCTAAAAATTCATGAAAAGTTTTGATGGCAATACGCATACTCCAGTCATGCGATGCCATTAAACTAATTTTTCTTGTTTCCATCTTTTTCCTTTCTTAGATAGGGTAAATTTTATCTGCTTATATATAATATGTATTTAAGGTCACATTATATTATATTTTTGGCTATCAAAGTATTAAAAGAAATAAATTAATTTTGGGTTAAGATTTATTAATGAGAGATTAAGAACAATATTAAAAAGAGCTTATGCTTAGGTTTGTATAGTATATAATTATAGTATATAATTTTTTTTAACAAAGGAGTATCTTATGGATTTAGCCATACTAGAAACTAACCTTGTTACAGGCACTTTTTGGGCCGCATTACTTAGTTTTATACTTTTTTTAACTAGTGTTGTTACCAAAAAGCAAGACTCAAGCAAATCACAAATTACATCTTATCTAGGTTATGCAGGTATGATTATTACCTTTATAACTTCTATAGCTGCATTAATTGTCAAAGCTACTGTAACTGGTCATGTGCCGTGGAGCAATTTTTATGAGTCAATGGTTTTAATGGCTGCTCTATCAACTCTTTTATTTCTTGTTATTTATCAGATGTACAAACAAGATATAATTGGTGTAGTAATGTCGCCAGGTATTGTAATATTGATTGGTATAGCGAGTATATTACCTAGAGATTTTAGAGGTAATGAGCCTCTAGTACCAGCTCTGGCAAGTTATTGGATAAAAATACATACTACAGCTATGATAGTTAGCTATTCAGTCTTTTTGTTGGCAACAACAACAGCTATTGCTTATTTAGTATTTTATTTTCTATCAGGAAAGGGAATATCTATTAGTAAGATAGTTAATGATAAACCATCTTTAAATAGATTGTCACTTGCATCAACTGGACCATCTATTCAAAATAATGATGTTGCAATGATGGATACCAAAAGAATTGAAGATGTGTCATCAAATTCACCTCAAAGACTAAGTGTTATGAATGATAGATTACATTTTGATAATCCACATTTAGCATTATTTGATGATTTAACTTACAGATTAATCTTGTTAGGATTTCCGATTCTAGCATTTGGTATTATTACAGGAGCTATGTGGGCAAATCATGCTTGGGGTACTTATTGGAGCTGGGATCCAAAAGAAACTGCTGCGTTGATGAGTTGGTTATTTTATGCCGCTTATCTACACACAAGAGTTGGTATGCACGTAAAAGGTAAAAAATCAGCAATTATTGCTATTTTGGGCTTTGCTGGTATTATTTTTACTTACTATGGTGTTAATTATTTACCTGGTTTGCATAGCTATGGTTTTTCTGTGACTAATTAAGAGACTAACCCTCTATCTAATCTATCCTAAGCTTCCTTTGCAAAGGAAAAGAAAAGAGGAGTGAAGACAAAAAAAGAGAGATAAAATATTTTATCTCTCTTTTTTACATAAATAATTAAT
>JACMQJ010000274.1 GCA_014377055.1 Candidatus Sericytochromatia bacterium | reverse complement strand
TAAAATTATAATAAACTTAATCACTCAAAAAATTTATTCCTGATAAAATATAAGTATAAAGACTAAATATCAGTATTTGCTCCTTATATTAATTATCGAATATCTTATAAATAAAAATGTATACAGAAGAACTAATAGAAATAAAAGACATTGATTCTTATCCCAATAATTTACCTAGCATTGATTACAAAGCTTTTGCTGATGATCTTAATAAAATAAGAAACGAAATAAGTACTGATCTGTCAGAAAAAGATTTTAAACATCTAAAAAAAATAGAAAGATGGGGCAGGGTTTGCACATTGTTAGGATATTCAACCTCATGGATTGTTCCCAACCCAATATCAGCTTTTTTGATTAGTCAGGGTAATATAACACGTTGGGCAATGACAACTCATCATATAATCCATAAAGGTTATGATAAAGTACCAAATATTCCAGAAAGATATACTAGCAAAAAATATGCAGTTGGTATCAGAAGGTTTATTGATTGGTTTGACTGGATACTACCAGAGGCTTGGAATCATGAACATAACATTCTTCATCATTATTATACTGGTGAAGTTTCTGACCCAGATTTAGTCGAAAAAAGTATGGATATTGTTCGTAAATCCAAAATACCTGCTTTTTTTAAATATATTGCTATTTTATTTTTTATGTCTACCTGGAAACTTAGTTATTATGCTCCCAACACTCTATGGATATTACAACAAACCAAAAGAAAAAGTAAAAAAAATAGAGAAGTCATGGAAAAAATACCTGCTGGCACTTATCCAGGTTCAAAATTACTCATACCTTTTAGTAAAGGATCTGGCGAATTTTTATTAAAATGTGTTTTACCTTATTTTTTAGCTAGATTTGTTTTGATTCCTGCTTTATTTTTACCGTTAGGTAAAACAGCCGCCGTATTTGTTTTAATTAATTCTATACTTGCCGAAATAATAACTAACCTTCATAGTTTTTTAATAATAGTACCTAATCATGCAGGAGATGACGTATATCGTTATGATACAGGGATTACAGATCCTGCAGAGTTTTATGTAAGACAGGTAGCTGGCTCGGTTAATTATAATTGTGGAAATGACATAACTGATTTTTTTCATGGATGGTTAAATTATCAAATCGAGCATCATCTTTTCCCAGATTTACCATTATTAAAATATCAAGAGTATCAAGGTAAAATAAAAGAGATTTGTCAAAAACATCATGTTCCTTATATCCAAGAAAATGTTTTTAAAAGATTTTCTAAGCTCTTAAAGATTATGGTCGGTAAAACAGATATGAAAAAAACTTCAACAATACCAAGAAAAGCAAGGGCTTAAACCTTTAATTGATTAAATAACTATATAAAGCTGTAATAACTGGTATTGACTTAAACTTGTTGATAAATAAAAAATAGTATAGAAAAATATTTTGAACAATGTGGCTTCAGCTCATTTTAGTTTTAAAGAAAGCATCTAGTTTAGAAACCAGATGCTTTCATAAGTTAAGCTAAGTCAAAAAGTAAAATCTCCGATTTATTATTGCCTTTTAAGGTCAGTTGTTCTTCCTCACTTATAGCAACACCATCACCTTCTGCCAATTCATATTCATTATTCAATAATACTGAACCTTTAACAATTTGTATCCATCCATGTCTATTTTTATCAAATTTATGATTTACTTCTTGATCCTTATCCAAAATAGAAGCGTATAAACTAACGTTTTGATTAATTTTCACAGAACCGTTATCACCATTTTTTGAAGCTATAACTCTAAGCTTTCCACTTTTTTCTTCTTGGGAATAATTTTTTTGTTCATAACTAGGTTTGATATTATTTTCTTCTGGTAAAATCCATATTTGTAAAAGTCTTGCAGCCTCTGTTTTTGAATGATTAAACTCACTATGAGTAACACCTGTTCCTGCACTCATTCTTTGTACATCACCAGGATAGATAACAGATCCAGTCCCCATACTATCTTTATGTTCTAATGCACCTTCTGTTATGTATGTGATAATTTCCATGTTATTGTGCGGATGAGTACCAAAACCCATACCTTTATCAATCCAATCCTGATTAATTACACGAAGATGTCTGAAACCCATAAATTCGGGATCATGATAGTCAGCAAATGAAAATGTATGATATGAATCAAGCCACCCATGATTAGCATGACCTCTTTCTTCACTTTTACGAATATGTATCATATATTCCTCCAAAAAATAATTAATTTATAATATAAATTATAGCATATATTTCAAGCTTTAATATTTTAAATTTAAAATATATTGGTTGATTTAATATTTAAAGTAAACATAAAAACAGGTAATTAGATTATTTAAAATATTGCTAGGAATAACAATTTAAATTATAATCTTACTATCAGGGTTTAACATTACTTTGCATATATAGTTACTGAGCCTATTTAATGTGTTTTCCCATTTTCAAGATCATCAGATTTTTTACGTAAATGTATTTATAAAAATGTTTGAGGTATATACGTTATGTCAGTATTTGATAAAATAAATAAATTATATAGCAGTTATAATAATACTAGAGATGTTAAAGTTAAGGTATCAGACAACTTTGTAAACGTTGCAACTAATAGTGCTAATAGCGGAGCTTCTATGAAAAAACAAACAGGTAAATTATCGTTAGATTCGTCAGATGGATCTTTGACACAACCTTTAAGTTCTTCTGTGGGTGGATTTGAGACTATACCTCATAATAGTATAGAGAGTAAAGTAAAAAATGAAAGTGTTGGAATGCTTTTAGCTAACGATAAAAATAGTGATGTAACCTACTATAAGCTTGGTATAGAGTATATGAAGCAAAAAAAATATGATTTTGCAGCCCAAGCGTTTGAAAGTATTTTAGAAAAGAATCCTAATAGTGCCAAAGTAAAAACACAGCTTGGTTTAGCTTATGTTGGTGCAGAACAATATGATAAAGCTTTTGTATATATCAAAAATGCTCTTGATGCAGATCCAAAAAATGTCGAGCTTAGATTAAATATTGCTACTGTATACACCAAAACAGACAAAATAGATTTGGCTATCAAAGAATTATTATCCTTATTAAAAAGTGACCCTGAGAATGACAAAATAAAAAAGAAAATTTCTAATGCCTACTATATGCAAGCGAATAAACATAGAAAATCTAATGAATTAAAAGAGGCAATAGAATATTATACTAAAGCAACAAAATATGATAAATTTAATCCAATAATTTTACATGCTATAGGTACATGTTATAAAGATTTACATGAAACAGATAAAGCAATTGTAGAGCTTGATAAATCACTAAAGTTATATGGTGTTAATCCTAAATATGTTACAAAAAAAGCAAATGTTTACCTTTTATTAGCAGAGTTAAGTGAAAGTAAAAAAGATATTAAAGGCTCAATAAAAAATTATAACGAGGCAATTAAAGCAGATCCTGAGAGTGGAACATCACATTTTCATCTAGCAGAGCTTTATTTTAAGCTAAATGATTATGAAAATGCACAAAAAAAATATGAACATGCTATAAAAAATGATCCTAATTTTATTCAGGCCATTATAAATCTTGGTCAAACTTATGCTCTTCAATCTCAACTAGATAAAGCAATGGGTACTTATAACAGAGTCTTAGAGCTTGATCCAAATAACTCAGTTGCCCAAAGTAATATTGCTCTAATTATGTATAGGCAAGGTCGAAGAGACGAAGCTTTTGCAATGTTAACTAAGCTTTCAGAAGAAGGAGGAAAATCTAACTCATTAGTTCATAAGTATCTTGGTATTATTCTTCTTGAAAAAGGAAAAACGGATGATGCTATCGAAAGATTTATGAAGGCAATTGATCTTAATCCAAATGACTCAGATGCTTACGTTAATCTTGGTGTCTGTTTTCACAAACTACAAAACTATGAAAGAGCTGTTGATGAATACATAAAAGCAGTTGAAATTGACCCAAGAAATTTAACTGCCTTAAAAAATTTAGCATTGTTATATTATGATGCTGACCAAATTGATGATGCTATTGAGTTTTATGAAAAGGTTCTTGAGCTTGAACCAAATAATAAAACAGTTTCCAAAAGTCTTGGTAATGCTTATAGGAGAGTTGGTAAAGTTGATGAAGCGATACAAAAGTACCAAGAGCATCTTATTCATAAACCAGACGATCTTGAGGCAGTTTTAAATATTGGTGTGTCAATGTTTGAAAAAAATCAAATTATTAAAGCCATTGAAATATTTAATGATTTAATGGCAAAAGATAGGGCGTACTCTTCTGTTGCTTGTTGTTATCTAAGTAAGATTTATCAAAAAAATGGTCAATTCAAAAAATCTTATGACTTTGCAAAAAGGTCAGTTAACGGATCACCTGGATATGTAGAAGGTTTTTTACAATATGGTAAAATAGCAATTGATATTAATAATTACTCTAAAGCTATTAGTTGTTTTAAACGAGTTTTAGAATATGAAGAAGATAATGAATATGTTGAAAATTTGTTAGATAATGCTCTAAAACATTACGAAAAAACCCATGGTTATACTTATGAAAGTACAAGTGATGTTTGGTTTTAAATAATGTTACAATATATTTGACCAATTACATAAAAAATATCTTGAATTTATCTATAAATTAACTAAAAATTAGCACAAGGTTTCTTTATTATTAATCTATAGATATAAATAGAGTTATATAATATAACCTATAGAGATTTAAGACGAGATTAAAAGAAAACTTATGAATAAAAAATTAGCTTCATTAATTTTTTTGGCTACTTTTAGCACGAATGTATTAACAGCGTGTGGATCTGATCCAGGTAATGTGCCTGATGCTACATCAACTGATACACAAACTGATACAACTGCTGTACCGACAGACAAAATAGCAACTACCACTCCAGCTAAAGCAGCTGCAACACCACCTGCTAAAACGACAACTACTCCTACTAAAACAACTACAGCAACAACCCCTGCCAAAACAACGGCTCCAGTATCAACACAAACAAATGAATCCGTTGCTCAAAAAATACTCCTAAAAACAAAACAAACTTATGATGGCTACAAAAATTTTACAGCTACCTTAACCATGTACAGTAAGAGAAACGATAAAGTAGCTCCCTCAGCCTCAGCAACAACAACAGCAGAATTTAAATATACTTTTCAGCAACAACCAAAATTATGCTTACTTAATGTTGTAAAGCATAGTATCTCTTTGGCAGTTGGTGGTAGATTAGTCTGGGCTTATGGTGCTACCAAAGCAAGAGCAAAGGCAGCAGGAGCTTTAGGTTTATTTCCTTTAGATTTAGACCTATCTGATAGTAAACTTGAAACAAATAGAAACTGGAGATTAGATCAAGTTGATCAAGGTAGTGTTTTGGCAAGAGCATTAGATCCTAAAGCAACTGTAACTTTAACTGGTAAATCAACTGTTGGTGGTAGAGATGCCTATGTACTTCAAGTAAAAGGTAATGGTCTTGATGACCAAGTAACAGAAGAAGATCTTTCTATAGATGCTCAAAATTTTACTCTTCTTGCCGATGAAGTTTATGCAGGAAAAGATCTTTTATTCCAATTAAAATTAAATCAGACAAGTGTTAATGACACATTAGCGGCTGACACATTTATTCTTTAAAATAATACCAAAAAGAGGTTAAAGTCTATTCAGCCTCTTTTTTTATGCTTAAATTTTTCCCTTTAACAAATTGACCAATTAAAACCCTGATATAATTAAATTCTATAATTTTAATAAAAAGGCTTAAAGAATGAAATTTGTTTCTTACCTAAATATGGATAATCAAGAGTGTCTAGGATTATATATTGATAATAATATCATAGACATAAAAAAGTCTTCCGAAAAATTATCTCTAAATATTCCCTCTAAAATGTCTGATTTTTTACAAAATTGGCATGAGAACTTAATATTAGTTGAACAAATCAAAAAGGAATATCTTCTGGGAAATTTGTCCGCCGAAAATGCCTCATTATTAAGAATGCTTGCACCTGTTCCTAATCCTACATCATGTAGAGATGGATATGCTTTTAGACAACATGTCGCAACAGCCAGAAGAAATAGAGGTCTTGAAATGATCGCTGAATTTGATCAATACCCAGTTTTTTATTTTACCAATCATAACTCTATTATTGGTGAAGGCTATCTGTCTGTAGAAGCAGACCATTTAAAAAATTTAGATTTTGAGCTTGAAGTTGCTATCGTAATAGGCAAAAAAGGTAAAAATATTAAAGCAAAAGATGCAGACCAATATATAGCAGGATATACAATTATGAATGATTTTTCTGCAAGAGTTTTACAAATGGAAGAAATGAAATTAAATCTAGGACCAGCTAAAGGTAAAGATTTTGCAACATCTATTGGACCATACCTTGTTACCATTGATGAACTTGAAGAATACAAAATTATTACCGAAAAAGGAAATAAATACAACTTGGAAATGAAAGCTTTTCATAATGGTCAACAAATTTCTTCGGGTAATATGAAGGATATGAATTGGACTTTTGCCCAACTTATTGAACGTGCATCTTATGGAGTTGAAATTTATCCTGGTGATGTTATTGGCTCAGGTACAGTAGGAACAGGTTGTTATTTAGAACTAAATGGAACTCATGCTCTTGAAGCTAAAGAAAAAGGTGAAAGTTTTAGCCCTGTTTGGCTTAAAGATGGAGATACAGTTGATTTAGATGTGACAGGTTTAGGTAAATTAAGCCATAAAATAGTTAAAACAAATAGTGATTACTCTATTTTAGAGTTAATTAACAAATAGGATCAATAAAAACCTTAAATATGTACTTTAAGGTTTTTGAATTTTTAATAATCTTCCAAATTAATTTTGTTTCTACCTATAGCATTTTGCTGTGTTCTTTGCTCCCAATTAATATTTACATCTCTTTTTGGTAAATTATATTTATATATAATAGAAGCTTTTAGATCGTTTATTTCATTGACAGTTTTTATTATTTTATCTATCTCTTGTCGAGTAATATCTTGAAATTGCAGATGCTCAATTAATTTATAAATCAGATTCATGGTTTCTTCTGCATTATTATTAACATTTTCTATTGCTTGCCCAATGGATTGTGAGTCAGTATAATAACTAATCGCTGTATTGTATAA
The DNA here is from genome assembly GCA_014377055.1 of Candidatus Sericytochromatia bacterium. Classification (GTDB taxonomy): domain Bacteria; phylum Cyanobacteriota; class Sericytochromatia; order UBA7694; family JACMQJ01; genus JACMQJ01. The sequence goes on along the minus strand of JACMQJ010000274.1, from coordinate 6,297 downwards.
ATCATTAATTAAATCAACTAATACTTTGATAGAGTTATTCATAATATCTGATAGGGAATGACTTGACTCTTCAATTCTTTGTCTATATTTACCTAAAGAATCTGCAACATTCAAAAAGGCATCTGATGTTTCTTTAACAGATTTTTGAATATCATCAACAAGTAGTTTAATATTTCCGACAGATGACTTTGATTTTTCAGCTAATTTTCTAACCTCAGAAGCAACTACAGAAAACCCTCTGCCAGCTATTCCAGCTCTTGATGCCTCAATTGAAGCATTTAAAGACAAGAGATTAGTCTGAGAAGCAATATCATTAGCACTTCTAACAATGATATTTATTTGCTTAGTTCTTTCTATCAAGCTGGCAACAACAAATTCAAATTTTTGATTTATTTTAGCTGCTTGCTTTAAGTTTTCACTAAGTGTGTTAAGTGTACTTTCATTTTCGGCAAGCTCATATTTAGTCAAATGAACAAGATTTACAGCTTTTTCTGATTGCTCAATTATATTTTTGGCAAGATTCATACTAGCATGAAAATTTGTTACTAAGGCTTGAACATCATTATATTGAGATGAGGCTCTCTCAGCTATTACATAAACTTGATCCATTATTTTATTAATAGCTCCTTCCATCTGTTCAATCACATCTTTTAGTTGTGATTCAAAAAAAGGAGTAAAATTAATCATGTCAAGATTAAGATAAAAAAGATCAACTAATTCATCAAAAATTATATTGGCTTCTGTTCCTTCAGTTTCTTTTAGTAGGCTATCTAAATCTCTACTAATAATATTATTTTTATAGGATAAAAGTTCTTGTCGTATTTTTTTATTATTCTGATAAATAAAAAATGTACTAAGCAAAGAAGTCGCAAATGAAAAATAAAAAACAAAATCTTCAAATTGATAATCAAGAGAAAAAGTAGAACCCATAGAAAAAGTAGAAAGTAGCAATAAAATATACAAATATATAATCTTATTCTTTTTAATTATTTTATTAGCTTCTTCAATTTCAATATTATTGGTATTAGTTTTATTAGATCCATATTCTATTACCATAGAATTTTTATTTATAACAAAATCCTCACTCTATTCAAATAGTTCTTACTTCATAACCTGAGTTTTTTAGTTCAGATAATATGTGTTCATTATGTTCTCTATTTTTAGTTTCAATTGATATTTCAACCTCAGTTTGACCTATTTTTAGATTACTTCTTAACCTATCATGTTCAATATTTATAATACTAGCGTTTAGCTCATAAAGTAAACCTAATAATTTATAAAGTGAACCTGGTAAATCAGAAATCATAGTAATAAATTTTAGGTATCGACCAGATTTGACTAGCCCTCTTTGAACAATATTATCAATCATCTTAATATCAACATTACCACCACTAATTAAAATAACTGTTGTTCCTGTTAAATTAACTTTTTTATTAATTATTGCCGCTAAACCTACAGCTCCTGATGGTTCAACGACAAGCTTACTTCTTTCTAGCAAATAAAGCATTGCTTGAGATGTTTCTTCATCGTCAACAGTAACAAAATCAGTTACATATTTTTCGACAATATCAAATGTTCTTTGAGCTGGTTCTTTAACATTTATTCCGTCAGCAATAGTATCAGAGGTTTTGATTGACGATAATTGACCGCTATGAAATGAATTATACATAGCAGATGATCCTTTTGCTTGGACTCCTATAATTCTAACATCAGGTCTTAAAGTTTTCACGGCAAGACAAATACCTGATATAACTCCACCACCACCAACAGGAACAATTATTGTATCAACATTAGGACATTCTTCTAATATCTCTAAGCCAACAGTACCCTGACCTGCAATAATATAATCATCATTAAATGGGCTTATAAATAAGGCATTATGTTCTTTTTGCCATTCAAGTGCTTCTTTAGTTGTTTCATCAAAATTATTGCCACTAGAAACAATATTTGCTCCATAACCTTTGGTTGCTTCTACTTTGGCTAAAGGTGCCGTTTTTGGCATAAAGACAGTTGCTTTAATACCCAACATTTTGGCCGCAAGTGCCAAGCCTTGAGCATGATTACCCGCTGAGGCTGTTAATACGCCTCTATCTCGTTCTTCTTGTGTTAGTGTTCTTAATTTGTTATAAGCCCCTCTGATTTTGTAAGAACCAGTTTTTTGCAAATTTTCAGGTTTAAGATAGATCGGAAAACCAACCATATCCGTATAAGTTTGAGAATATTGTATGTTAGGATGATGAATTTTATCTTTGAGTATTGTTTCTGCATCTTTGATCATCTCAAAAGTTACATTTATTTCAGCCATTTTTTTAAACTCATTTCAAAAAATTAGTTGTCTTTTAAATTATTATCTAATATTTCATCAATATCTTTGTCTTTATTATCAATATTTTGATTCATAGATAAGTTTTTTTCTGAATTGGGATTAATCAAATTATCTATTTCTTCAAGACTAACTACTGGTTCAAATGTATCAGGATAACTTTTTAGTATATAAAGAACATCCCATCTTACCTGTTCAGGGTCAATATTCATACGTTTAAGCATATAGCTTGATGTACATTTATCCATAGTTGTAATACCTGCCAATAGATGACCTGAGGACATTCTTGCATATTTAAATCTACGAGCTTCAAGCCAAGCGTATTCCAATGATTTTTCAACAATAGGAGTATTTTCTAAAAGCTCAATATTTGTTCCGCTACCCTCGCCAATTATTCTATGTATCTCCACTCTGATAGATTGTTCATTAAGTCCAAAACGATTTAATATTTTTCCAGCAAGGCAATTAAATTTATTTTTGGCAAGACTAAGTAATATTTGTTCTGTACCAATAAAAATATGTCCTTGATTAATTGTTTCTTCACGAGCATCATCAAGTATTAATTTGCTAAGTGGTGTTAAATATTTACTTGAATAATGTTGGGGTAAAGAAGTTGATATAACTTCTGGTGAGCTCATCTCATCATCTTGCCATAATAGTTTTATTTCCATTTCTATATCTTCTGGACTAAGGTTTAATTCAGCTAGTATTGTTTTGAGATTTTCATCTTGGGAGTTTACTAATGATAATAAAACATGTTCAACCAAAACAGCTTCTCCACCTAGCTTGGCAGCCATTGATACAGAGTTTGAGATTATTTCCATGACATTAATGGCAAATGAAACTTGCTCAAGAGGAGTATTAGAATATCCTCTACCTATCAATCTTTCAACTATCCTTCTAACTTTTTTTAGCTCTACACCTAGCTTGCTTAGTACAAGGGCACTTATACCTGTTTTGTCATGTAAAATACCTAAAAAGAGATGCTCTATTTGGACATAGCTAAATTCAAGTCTTCTCGCTTCTTCACGAGAGTACATAATTGTTTTGATTGCGTTCTCAGTAAACTTTTCAAACATTTGGCAAGAATTTATTAAATTAGCTAATATTGTATAGGTTTGCAATTATAGCACAATTTATTTAATCTAATTTGAAATTTTTTTTGTGATAAACTCAAATGTAAACTATTTTTAAAATAGTTTTGATTTTTATTTTAGTCATTGTTAGGTGATGTTATGAAATCGACAATAAAAGGTATTACAACAATAGTTCCTAAATATAAATTTAGCCAAGAAGATATTTTTAACTCTTTAACTAAAACTTTTGGTGAGAATGAAAAATTTAAATCAATTTTTCTTAATTCGGGCATATCTACTAGATATAGTGTCTTGGATAGTCCAGCCAATTATTTTTATAAAGAAAGAAGGTCAACAAAAGATCGAAATGATATTTATTTTAAAGAGGCTTATGAGCTTTGTAGCCAGGCAATGAACAAATGTTTTGAAGAAAATAATATCTCACCACAAGAAATAGATGATTTAATTATCGTTTCATGTACAGGAGTAAATATTCCAGGATTAGATATTTTATTAGCAAAAAAATTTGAAATGCGTGCAGATTTACAAAGAACTTCTATTTTATTTATGGGCTGTTATGCTGCGTTTCCAGCATTAAGAAAAGCAAATGAATTTACACATTTTAAACCAAATTCAAAAAGTATGATTGTTTGTGTTGAATTATGTACATTGCATTTTCAATATAATCCAAGTATTGAAAGTGTTGTTAGCACATCACTTTTTGCTGATGGTTGCTCTGTTGCTATTATAGAGTCTGGCGATAATAAAAATAATGCTCTTAGTCCATCAATTATTGATACACATGTACATACACAATATGATACAACTGAACACATGGCTTTTACTCTAACTGATGAGGGTTTTGAAATGAATCTATCAGCTTATGTACCAACTATACTTAAAACTAACTCGGAAAAATTTGTTAATGAATTATTAAGTAAGAATAATCTAAAAAAAGAAGATATAAAGTATTGGTTAATTCATCCAGGTGGTCTAAAAATAATTAATTATTTGCAAAAAGCTTTAGATTTAGACGAAGAACAAGTTAAATACTCAAAAAAAGTTTTGAATGATTATGGAAATATGTCTTCGGCAACTATTATGTTTGTTTTAAATGAATTATTAAAGGATAATGTGGCTACATCAGGAGATAAAGCTGTCATGATGGCATTTGGACCTGGGCTAACTATGGAATCAGCTCTGATTGGTTGGTAATATGATATTTGCACCATCCCAAAGATCTAATAAACTAGAAATGCTTGATACTATTGACTGTAAACCAGAACATTTAAAGCTAAATCTACGAGAAATTGCCAAGTTTAACTCTGTTTTAAAAACAAGAGATGCCATTTTGTCTTATGTTAAGCTAATTATTGAAATTAATAAATTGTCAGGTCAAATAAAAATACTTGATTTGTGTGCAGGTTCGGCTGATATTCCTGTTTTTATTATTGATTGGGCTCGAAAAAATAATATTGATGTCAAAATAACAGCAATTGATATAGGTGAAGATATAATCAGAATAGCTAAAGAAGAAACAGTAGATTATCCTGAGATAGAATCTTTAGCCGCAGATGCTTTTAATCTACCATATTCAGAAAACAGCTTTAATATAGTAATTTGCTCACAAGCATTTCATCATTTTAAAGATGAGGATTGTATTAGATTATTAAAGATAATGTATCAGCTTTGTAGCAATGGGATTATAGTAAACGATCTTAGGCGTGCATGGATAAATTATCTTGGTGCGATGACATTAACTAGACTATGGAACTTTAGCGAAATGGGTCTTAATGATGCTCCTTTATCAGTTCTTAGAGCTTTTACCAAAGAAGAGTTTTTAGAGCTTGGTAAAAAAGCTGAAATACCAAATATAAAATGCCATAGTTTTTTTACTCATTCATTACAACTAGTAGCTTATAAGTAGAAACGCACAATGCGTCTTCTTTAAACCAATCAATATGTAAGACGCATCCAATGCGTTTCTACTTATAAGACTTATATCTATAAGATTTTAATGTACCCATATTTTTATTAACTCACAACATTATTAAAACGTGTTGGAAAAATATTTTTCATGATCTTGGCTTCGTTTAAGAGCTTATTATATTGAGTTTGCTTATTGTTGGTAGAGATTACATATTCTGGTTTATTTCTTTCGACAAAAAGCATATCATATTGTTCCTTTAATATATGCAACATTTCTAACCAAACTTCACTATTCAAAGGGTGAACATTTTTTACTTCATTATACAAATTATAAGATTCTTCAAGTCTATCAGTCATTTTTAAAAGATTAGCAAGTTTTATTTTAGAGTTACCAATATCGTCTCTTATTTGTATTGAATTAAGATACATTTCTTCTGATGTTTCAAAATCATCATTTTTAAAGTTTATATCTCCAAGCATTTCAAATGTCTTTGCTAATAATAAATCACAATAACCAAAACTTTTTGCTTCATTATCAAGATAATTTTCATAATTTACTTTTTCCCACTCAATTTTTAGATCATTTTGATAAGATAAATTAGGTGTTATATGAATAAACCCAGACTTTTCTAATGATTTTTCAGGCGAAGAAGAAATAAGTATTATAATTGCATTCAATGATTCTTCTGCTTTTGCTAAATCACCTTCAAGATAACATAGTGTGGCTAAATTAAATCTTGCTATGACATAATCTGGATCGTATCCTATAGCTTGATAAAAATAATTTTTGGCCTTAAGTAATAAATCTTTTTCGACACCATGTGATAAAACAAAAAAAGCATTACTATTAATAACACCAAGATTATTTAAGACTTCAGAATCAAGAACTTTACTTTTTTTCATGGCTTCGTCAAGTTCACGTTCAATAAAGAAAAATTTTCCTGATACAGAGCTTTGCAAAGCTTGTTT
>JACMQJ010000273.1 GCA_014377055.1 Candidatus Sericytochromatia bacterium | reverse complement strand
ACTTCTAGTCTGATGGGTACACCCTTCATTTCCCATTCATTATATTTAAATCCTGGGCTGATATTATCCCTCATATCAACTTTAACTCTTACTCCAGCATCAACTAATTCTTTTTTGATACCTTCAGTTGCTTCCAAAACTTTGGCTCTATGCTCTGGATTTTTCATTACAGGGATAATAACAACTTGATAAGGTGCAAGATTTGGCGGTAAAATCAAACCTTTATCATCACCATGTGACATAATAATTGCTCCAACCATTCTAGTCGAAACACCCCATGAAGTTTGCCAAGCATATTCTAATTTATTATCAGCACTTTGAAACTTTATATCAAAAGCTTTAGCAAAATTTTGTCCCAAAAAGTGACTTGTCCCTGATTGTAATGCTTTTTTATCTCTCATCATAGCTTCAATTGTATAAGTTCTAACTGCTCCTGCAAATCTTTCTGAATCTGACTTTTGACCAGGTATAGGAGATATAGCAGCATAATTATTACAAAAATCAATATATACATCGAGCATTCTTCTTGATTCTTCTTCTGCTTCTTTTTCGGTAGAATGAGCTGTATGTCCTTCTTGCCATAAAAACTCAGTAGTTCTCAAAAATAACCTAGGTCTCATCTCCCATCTAACAACATTAGCCCATTGATTAATTAATAATGGCAAATCACGATGCGATTTTACCCACTTTGAAAACATAGCATTAATAATAGTTTCAGAAGTAGGTCTAACAACCATTGGTTCTTCAAGCTCTTTACCACCAGCATGAGTAACTACTGCAAGCTCAGGAGCAAATCCTTCAACATGTTCAGCTTCTTTTTGTAAATATGACATTGGTATAAACATCGGAAAATAAGCGTTTTCATGTCCTGTTTCTTTAAATTTTTGATCAAGGACTTTTTGGATATTTTCCCAAAGTGCATAACCATAAGGTCTAATGACCATAGTACCTTTAATAGGTCCATAGTCAGCTAATTCAGCTTTTTGGACTACATCTGTATACCATTTTGAATAATCTTCACTTTGTGGAGTAACTCCCAAGCCTTTATCTTTTTGATTCTGTTTTGTCATATAATCAACCTAATTTCATTATTGTCATATGTAGTATAAATAAGATGTAACATCTATGTAAACCCATTTGTAGCAAAAATTACTTATCTAATCGACTAAAAACTATTATAGTAATGGAGAGAGTCTATTATTTCATGATTTGAAAAGTTTTGATTAATTACAAAAGAGCCAATTTTATTGATACAAGTAAAGTTGATATTATTATCTTCATTCTTTTTATCATTGCTCATTAAGTCTATTATTTTGTTGTAATTTATTTCTTGCAAGTTATATTTTTTATAGATTGAATTAATAAAATTAGTAATCTCATTTAGCTCATTTTTGCTTAAATTATTGCTTACATAAGATAAATAAGATTCACAAATTAGTCCAATTGCTATTGATTCTCCATGTAATAGAGGTACAGTGTCATTCATCAAAGAAAATGTTTCAATAGCATGACCTATAGTGTGACCAAAATTTAATGACTTTCGGATATTTTTTTCTAGTGGATCTTGTAGAACAACTTGATGTTTTAATTCGACAGATCTTTTTACTAAGTCCATTAATGTATCTAAGTTGTTCATATTAGAAAGATCAGTTTTTTTTATTAGTTGCCAATAATCACTATCTAAAATAAGTCCATGTTTTATTATTTCAGCATATCCAGACAAAATTTGTCTTGAATCTAATGTTTTAAAAAACTCATTACTAATAAAAATAGCTTTTGGATCATTAAATAGACCAATTTGATTTTTTAGATTATCAAAATCTATCCCTAATTTACCACCTATAGAGGCATCAACTTGTGAAAGTAATGTGGTTGGAATATTAATAAAATCTATTCCTCTTTTGAAAGTCGAAGCACAAAAGCCACCCATATCTCCGATGACACCACCACCAAGATTAATCATTAACGATTTTCGGTCTGCTTTTAATTCAGATAATTGTTTCCAGATATGACAACAGGTATCAATATTTTTATTTTCTTCACCACTATTTATTTTAATCAAATTAATGCTTTTTACATCAAGGTATTTTTGTAAAATAGGAAGACAATATTTTTCTGTATTTTGATCAAGTAACAAAAAAATACTAGAATAAGAATTTATCAATTTATTTATTGAGCTAAAATCATTGAGATAAATGTTATATTTTTCCATTTTTATCATTACAAATATATTCTTTTATATTCCCCCCTCTTATCTTTTCCCCTCCTTTTCTTTGTTCCCTCCTTCTCTTGTTCCTTCCTTTGCAAAGGAAGGTTAGGATGGATTAGAGGGTTAGGGTGGATTTCTTAGAGGGAGCAGGTGAGTTACTTTAAAGTTTTTAGTAAATCTATACGACCATTACCAAAATATGAATCATATCCTTTTTTACCAAGATCCAAAGCAGATGATTCAATTTTTGTTTTTATTTGTTGTGGTGTTAGAGCTTTATTCTGGCTTTTTAATAGAGCGGCAAGACCTGCAACCATAGGTGAAGCCATTGATGTACCGCTTAAAGTACCATAGCCTTTTTTGCCACCAGCTTCTGAGGTTAAAGTAACGTTATAAGTTGGCATAGTAGAATAAATATTATCACCAGGTGCTGAAACTGATATTTGTTGACCATAGTTTGAAAAACTAGCGAATTTATCCTGTTTGGTAGTTGCTGAAACTTCAATAACACCTTTAATCATTGAAGGAAGATGTATTGTTGAATTTTTTGAGTCATTACCTGCTGACGATACAACTACAACATTTTTATTAATTGCATATTTAACAGCTCTTTCCATAGCTGTACTTTTTGTATAAAGACCAATACTAATATTAATTACATCAGCACCATGATCCGATGCCCAAACAATTCCTTCGGCAATATCAATATCTGTTCCAGCACCATTTTTTAAAGCTTTTACTGGCATTAATGAGCATCCTGGGGCAACTCCTGATATTCCCATATTTGAATCAGTAACAGCTGCGGCAATACCCGCTACATGTGTACCATGACCATTGTCATCCATTGGCTGACTACCTGGGCTAACGATATTTGTACCAGTAACAATTTTACTTTTTAAATCAGGATGATTTAAATCTATACCACTATCAATAATTGCAATCTTGATATTTGCTTTACCTCGGGTGATGTCCCAACCTTTGTTGGCATTAATAATACCCATTTGATATTGTCTACTTGATAATGGTGAAATTTCTGTACTTGCGTCAGCAGAACCTCCAATAATTGATTTAAAACTTTCTGTATCTGTTGTTGTATCTTCTAGCTTAACTTGGTTAATTGGTTCGTATTCTTGTATAACGCTTTCTGCTTTAAATCCTTCAACTAATGCTGCTGAAGCTGTAGGATCTGTTTGTGTTTCGGCTGGTTTTTCAGCAATAGCAATACCAATTTGTGGAATAATTTTTTCAAACTTGGTATTATATTTTGATTCAAGAGTTTTAATTTCTTGGTCAGTTATTTTTGCTTTAAAAGAAAGAGAAAATCTTTTGGTTGATTGACCATTAGCACTAAATTCGCTGATGGTATTGTTATTTGGGTTTATTAATGATGTATCAGTAGTAATACCATCTGTTGTTCTACAAGCTCCTAATAATGATGTTACAGTAATTGTTGCTAAAAATAAATTTAGATGCTTTTTCATTAATAAACTACCTTAAAATTTTATTTCGTTAATATTAAAGATATAGATATATATTCTAGCAAACTTGTCTACAATTAACTAAAATTTATATATACCTTAATTATAAAATAAATTAACAAATAAGTTAAGTACTAGTGTATTAAAGTTAAAAGTAAATAAAATTTTTGTTTTAAAATACTATAATGTAATAATGTATTTATTTTTTTGAAATTAAACAGTGAAAATAACTTTATTATTACCCGATATGTCAGATGATACCTACAATCGAACTAAAGTCATATATGATTTACTAATCAATAATTATCAAGTTGAAGTTGTATCTGTAAATCAGAAGAAAAATTCGTCTAAATTATTTAAATCTAGTTTTGCTGAATACAAAAAGATTGATTTTGATTTGGGGAAAATTGTTAACGATCTAAAAAAAAATATCACTGGAGATATTATTTATGCTATTAGAGCAAAACCGACTAGTTTTGGTTTTGCAATGAGTCTAAAAAGCTCAAAAAAAATACCTGTAATTGTAGATATTTCAGCAAAAGAAATTTATAATACTTTTCCTTACAGCAATAATACTTTAAAAAGTATGTTTTTATCTCTACCTTTTTTTAATAACACCAATTCATTTATTTATACTTGGATTTTAGAAAAAAGAATAAAGATGGCTGACGAAATTACTGTATCATCAAATACTTTACAAAGATCTTATGGAGGTACTTTTATTTCTAGTTCATCTAATGAGGATTTATTCGACTCTGATCTGTATAAAAGAGATGAGATAAGAGAAACAATGGGTTGGGAAGATTATATTGTGATTTTGTT
>JACMQJ010000272.1 GCA_014377055.1 Candidatus Sericytochromatia bacterium | reverse complement strand
GGCTTAATATCTTTTGAAGATATTATTTCACCTTTTAAGAGCCTCAAAAATACTTCTGTTGCCTCCTGAAATATTTTACCTTTGATGACAGACCATCCAGCTTTTTCTACTTCATTTCTTGGAACAATTCCATAAGGAGAATTAGAAAATTGAAAACGACCTGCCGCAAAACCTATATTTAAAATTCTTTTTTCGTCAGGATTTAAATCATGTAATGTCAAAAAAGTCTTTATTGCCTCAGCGTGTGCAATAGGACCACCATTACAAAGAATATTCCGAATAGCTGAACCAACATTAATATTTTTGGTAATAGAAAATATTTTATGAGCAAGTTGCAATATATCAGTATTAAGACCTATTTCACCCTTAAAATATGGGATAACAGCTCCAGAATTTTGTTTTTGAATTTGACATGAAAGATGAGTTTCGGCAACCCAAGCTGTATTAAAACCTAATTGATCAGCATGTTTTACTTGATCAAAAAAATTAAGCATCATTTCTTTTTCAGATGGTGTATATCCATCTACTTCAGTTTGGCAAATAGAAAAAAACACATCAAATATCATAAGCTTCCTGTTCTTCCACCATCTACGGGTAAATTTATTCCATTAATATATGATGCAGAGGGTGAAGCCAAAAAAGCAACAGCTGAAGCAATTTCTTCTGGTCTAGCAAAACGTCCGATAGGAACAGACTTTTCCCATTCAGCTCTTATCTGTTCTTTTGTTTTATTTTGCTTTTGGGCAGCATTAGACATCAAAACATCTAATCTTTCGGTATCCGTGTAACCAGGCAAAATATTATTAACAGTAATACCAAATCTAGCCACTTCATTAGACAAGGTTTTTGCCCAACTTGCCATTGCTCCACGAATAGTATTAGAAACACCAAGATTTGCTAAAGGAATTTTTACAGAGGTAGATATGATATTAATAATTCGTCCATAATTATCTTCTTTCATTCCAGATAGTAATAAATTTGCTAATAATGAAGATACTAAAACATGATTTTGGAATGTTTGTAAAAATTCGTCTTCGGTTGCTTCTGTAATTAATCCACCTTTTGGACCACCCGTATTATTAACTAAAATATGAATTTTATTATAAGTAGACAATAATTGTTGAACTGATATTTTTAATTTTTCTCTTTCTGATATATCTATAGCCAAAAAACTATGTTTTCCTTGACCTGGTAACTCTTTAACCAAGGATTTTAATTCTGATTCAGATCGAGCCAAAAGTATTATGTTGGCATCCAATTTTGCCAATTCAAAAGCTGATGCTTTGCCTATTCCTTTGGAAGAACCACAAACTAGAGCTGTTCTACCTAATAAACTTATAGTAATAATATTATTCCTCAAAAAATATATCATGAATTATAAAACAAAATTTGATATACAGGTTTTAATTTATGGATTTTTTAAGATTCTGTATCAGATTCTCTTTTTGTCCAATCAGAAAAATTATTATTAGTTTCTAGGATTTCCATGTCAGGATATTTTTTTAGTAGTACATCAATAATATTAACGATAATATTTTTGACTGCACCTGTTGAGCCCATTGCTTTTTTTAGATTAAGTGATATTTCTCTTCTCTTATAAGGCTGACTAATAATATTATAAACCGTATTAGCTACTTCGACAGGCAGAATGTTAGTTCCTGTAAACTCTGGAGTTACCATCTGTCCAAGTTTTTGATTTGGTAAAGCTGTAAATTTTATTTTTTTCAAAGCTTGTTTTATCAAAAAGCTTTTAATATATTTACCAATAATTGGTAAATCTGAGATTAAGCCAATAAATCCTTCTATTGGTATATTTTCCAATCTATCAAGAGGCATAAGTACAACCATCGGTATACCTAATATTGCTAACTCAGCTGTATTGGTTCCAGGTAAAGTAATTGCTAGGTCAGAAACTTGATAGGCTTCATATTGATAATCAGGATGTATGATATTAATAACGGTTCCTTGCTCTGTTACCAAAACATTATTATCTTCTGTTTTACCATACCTTGCAGAAACACCATCCAAAGCTGAAATACATTTTTGATCGATGACAGAACCAACAATTTGATTAAGTGGCGTATACGGTGATTGTGAGATAATAAACTGTGTATCAGGACTTTTTTTTGCTATATAATCAGCAATTTTAATAAAAAACGGAGTCGCATATTTAACCTTAAAAGGCTTGCTACCAGGTAATAAAGAAACAATAGAACTATCTGTGCTTAAACCTAACTTAGCCCTTATCTCTTGTGGGTTAAGTTCTTGCGAAACCGCATCAGCCATTAAATTACCAACAACTGACAATTTTGTCGCACTAACTTTCTTTAAACGAGCATTAGCATAAATATTTTGATCTGTTAGCAAATATTTATCAATAATTGTTGGCCATAAAACAAGCTTTTCAGTATAGACAACAGACGCAAATTTGGTACGCCATGCCATCATTACAGTGAAAAATTGGTCACCACCAAGATGGATAATGATACCTTTCTCTTTAAATGAAAAATTATTTGGTAGTTTTTTGGAAAAGAGAAATTTACTAGTTTCTTTGACACTTAAAACAACAGAAACACCATGAAAACTAAGAGCAATTTCTTCTTCTGCTCCGCTTGCATAAGGACATGGAACTAGGCAAATTATAATGCGTGCCTCTGGCAATGTATCATTTATTTTTTCGGCAAGAGGCTTAACCCAAGTGGATAGCTCACCAGGTCCATTAGATATAATTACTACATCAAAACTCATTTAAATAATTCTCTATAACTTAGATTTTTTGATATTAATCAAATATTATTATCTTTATCATACCAATTAATCTCAAAAAGTTGCTTATATTTTTAGTATATTAAATACATATAATTATCATAGTCGATATTTGCAATAAAATAACCAACTAAATATTATCATTTGTTTAAAATTTTCAACAAGACCAAAAACATAATTTTTAAAGTATGATCTAATATGTAGAAATGTTAAGTGAGAAAATAAGGGTGATAAAGATGAGAACTGAGATAAACGTATTAGTTGAAGAAGTTTTCTATGATAAGAATAATTTAATTAAAAAAATAGGAGATGTTTATTCTAATACACTTTCTGATTTAAGAGAAAAAGAAATTGATCATAAAAAAGAAGTTATCATTGATTATGATGGTCTAAATTGCCATGCACGTATGGTTCTAAAAAAAGAAGAAAATACGTTTTCCATACATGGATTTGAACATTTTGGCAATGAGTTTATTGATTATAATGAAGAAAAATTAGATTTTGAACAAGCTAAAATAATCATCAGAAAAATATATGAGAACTTGGAAGCAAAAGAGCAGAATTAAATTATTTTAGTTATATTGATTTACAGTAATGTTATTTAGTTTTGACGATTAAGGTTATATCTATCCTACAGGCAAATTTGTCTGGTTACCAATAGTTTATAGGACAATTTCCTTTCTTTGGTGGATGAACTAATATGCTCAAATTTAATACAAACATCATCTTTTTTTTTACTCCTTAATTTCCAATTTTTTATTAAAAAATATATTTAAACACTTTATTTGTTTAGATACATGAATTTTGCACACCAATTCTATTTGCTTATAGTAATCTAGTACTAAAAATTCATAAAGAAATCCGACTAAAAGGACTAAATAAAAAAGTGGAAATAAATATTTTCTGATAGGACTCTAATTTAATTACGTATGAAATTTATAAAAAATAGCACAATATTTTTAATTCTATTATTTTCGCTAATACTAACTCAATCATGTACAGAAAAAAATGAAATAAAATCTATCTCAACTTATAAGGTGATAAAAAAAGATTTATTGGTGACAATTAATGATACTGGTGAAATTGGGTCAGAAAATGAAAGTACTGTACTTGCTGCTTTTTCTAGTAAAATTGATACTCTTATTGATGAAGGTAAAATAGTAAAAAAAAATACATTAGTTGGTAAACTTTCAACCTCAAAAGAGGAGAAAGAAAGAGATAAAATATTTTTGACCAATCAAGAATCAGAATATGATCGTAAGATAGCTGTGTTAGCAAAATATAAAGATACTTATCGTATAAGTAAAGAACTAGAAAATGCTCAAATAGATATAAAAATAGCAAAATTAAAACTAAAAAGTAAAGTTGAAGTTAGAGATAGCCTAGCAATAGTTAAAGCTGAGGAAGAATTAAATACTTTAAATAAAGAAATGTCGATCTATCAAAAAGAAATACCAGATCGTGAAAAGCTTTATAAGTCAGGATATATGTCTATTAATGATCTAATGAAATCAAAAAATAAATTAACTGAATTAATTAAACAAAAAAAATATTTGCTAGTTAATCTAAAAGTATTAAAAAAAGGACCTTTGAACGAAGAAATCGAAAAAGAGAAAGTTAATCTAAAAACAGCCGAACAAAGTCTAAGTAAAAAAAAGCAAGAAATGGAAAGTTTTATCAAAACCTCCAATCTCGAAATTGATAGTAGTCAAGCAAAGATAAAAAAGACTAAAGAAAAATTTGATTATTATTCAAATTTAATCAAACGAGGAAGTCTTATTACAACTGATGATGGCATTGTTGTTTATGGTAAAATGTTGGTTGGAGATGAGCAAGTAAAAGTAAAAGCAGGCGATTCTGTTCGAGAAGGTGTCAGTATTATAAAAATATTTGATCTCAAAAAACCTATCTTAAAAATGTTTATTAATGAAGTCGATATAAGTAAAATTCATCTTGAGCAAAAAGTAAAATTTAGTTTAGATGCTTATCCCGAAAATCTATACAATGGACAAATAATAAAAATTGCTCCTGTTGCAGATAAAAAATTTGAGCGTGATAAAAATAACATAGTTGTTTTTGAAGTCATAATCAAAATAATTGATAACTCACCATTACTCAAGCCTGGTATGACTGCTAACATTGAGATTACTACTGATAATATCAGAGACGTTATTAGTGTTCCTTCTCAGGTGATTTTCAAAGAAAATAATAAAACATACTGTTATTTAAAAAATGGTGAAAAAACTAATAAACAATATGTGACAACAGGAATTAGTAATGAGATGGAAACTGTTATAAAAAATGGTCTAAAAATAGGTGACGAAGTAGTTACTGAGTTTCAGGAGAAAAATAATTAATGAAAAAAATGATAATTTTAGTTCCTCTGCTTATAGGTTTGTTAAATACAATTAGTTATTCTTCAGAAAAAGATCCTAATAAAAAGGAAGTGACCGAAGATAATAGTAAAGATATTATTACTGTCAAAAAAGGTAACTTTATTTCTTCGATCAAGATTGTTGGTGATATAGAAGCAAAAAAACAAATATATATTGCACCACCTTTTTCCGCAAAAGTTGAAAAATTAGCCGAGGATGGAGAAAAAACAAAAAAAGGGGCTTTAATAGCTAAGCTTGAAAGTAAAGAACAAGAAGATGATCTGAATGAGATTAGTCTTGATGCTGAAACGGCAAAAAATGATTTGCTATTAATGGAAAAAGATTCTTCTGCTGAGTTAGTTAAGCTTAATGCTAATATTTTATTGGCACAAAAAACACTTGAATTAAAAAAGATGGAATTAAAAAGGACTATTGATCAACCTACTAAAGAAGAAACAAACAAGCTTAGTCTTAATGTTGAATTAGCAAAAAAAGCTCTTAGTGTTGCCAATAATGAATCAAAGCAAAAAAAGATTCTTTTTAACAAAGGTATCCTAAAACAAAAAGATTTGATGGAGCAAAAATTAACTGTAGCTCAAAAAGAAAAAGAGTTTAAAACAGCTACAGCGGAGTATATGTTGAATAAAGTAGGAGCGACAGAAATAAATAAAAATATTGCTAGATTAGAATTAAAAAAATCTGAAAACTCATTGGATACCGAAAAGCATAATCTTGATTTTCGTAAAAAACAAATCATTTTGGAAAAAGAAAAAGTAAAAATCAAAGCTGATATTAGTATAAAAAAGTTAGCACAGATAAAGAGTGAAATAGCTGAGTCAGTTATCAAATCTCCTGCTGATGGAACAGTTGTTATTTCAAAAGTATGGAGTGATAAAGGACTAGAAAAAGTAAAAATAGGAGATAGTATCAACAAAGGTAAACCATTTATTTCGATTGCTAATCTTGATGATGTTATTATCAAAAATCAGATTGAAGAGCAATTTATTGGTAGAGTAAAAAATGGAATGATTTGTAATATTACTTCTAGTAATCTTAAAGGTAAAACTTTTCATGGCAAAATAACAAAGATAGGTCTTCTTGCTACTGAAAAAAAAGGAAGAGAAGATATTGAAGGTGCAAGTAAAGTTTTTGATCTGGATATTGATTTAGAAAAATCAAGTAGTGTTTTTAGACCTGGTATGAGCGTTGATGTCGAGATAATTTTAAAAAGTATTGATAATGTTTTGTTGATACCAAATAAATCTATTTATAAAGATGGAGATAAAAATTTTGTTTATCTACCTGATGAATCAAAAAAATATATCAAACTTGGTTTAAGTAATGCTAAACAAAGTATTGTTGAAAGCGGACTTAGTTTGGAGCAAAAATTAATGATTGAAAAAGATGCTCAGGAAGGTATTTAAATATGTTTGTTCTTGAAAATCTTCTTTATGCTCTAAAAAGCTTACAACAGCATCGCCTTAGATCTTTTTTAACAATGCTTGGTGTTATTTTTGGTGTAGCTGCTGTCATAGCAATGCTATCTATTGGTAAAGGTGCAGAAGAAGAAGCAGTTGATCAAATTAAAGCTTTTGGATTAAATAATATTCGTGTCAGTAGCATTATTTTGAGTAAAGAGCAGGAGGATAAAGCAAAAAGAACTCTTTCCAAAGGATTATCTTATGAAGATGCAACCTACATAAAATCAGTTTTACCTTATATTGATCAAGTTGCCCCACAAAATTTGTTGGATAAAAAGGTTAATTATCAAGAATTTTCACCAGTGGCAAAAATTGTTGGTACAACATCTGAGTATCTGACAGTTACAGGTCTTAATCTTGAAAGAGGGAGATTTATTAATGATGATGATTTACAACAATTTCGTAAAGTATGTATACTAGGATATAACCTAAATAGACAATTATTTTTAAAAGAAAACCCTATAGGAAAATTAATTACTATTGGTGGTATTAGATTTAGAGTTGTTGGCTTAGCAAGAGATAAGGCAAAAACAAAAGATAAAGTAAAAATAAAATCAAGGGATGTTAATAATGATATATATATTCCTATAACTACTTCAATGCGTAAATTTACTATTACAGAAGCAGAAAAAAGTCAAGAAAATCAGACAGC
>JACMQJ010000271.1 GCA_014377055.1 Candidatus Sericytochromatia bacterium | reverse complement strand
ATTTGTTGGCTCAGATAATTTAGAAAAATTACCTGATATTTTGGAACAAAAAACTAACAATATACAAACAAATAAACCTAGTCTAAATTCACCTGATAGGGATATTAACGTTGTTGAAACAAATAATTTAAATAATATTATTGAGAACGAAAATAATAATGTTGAATCATCTTTAGTTATTGAGCCAAAAATAATTAATTATCAAGGTAAAGAAAAATTAATAGTAAATATTGATAATAAAAATGTTATTATTGATTTAAATAAACTCAAAAACTTTGAATCTTTATATCAATTAAATAAAACTGATAATAATATAAATCTTCCAAATATTAATCATATTATTGATTCAAAAATACCAGTTGAAGATAACTCTGATGAATCTATTAATAATAGGCAAATTAATCAAAGTGAGAGTGAGCCTACTTTTGAACAAAAAATAAATCTGGTTAGGCAATTAATTAATCTAAATGAAGGAAAAAAAGACAATAATTTTAGAATAAAATTTGAACAACCTGAAAATATAGACTCTTCTAATGATTCAGAAATTCTAGAGCAGAATAATAATAACAGTTCTAGAACTAATACTATAAAAGAGAAAAGTCCTAAGTCTGAAATAAAGCTATCATTTGAATCTTTATTAAATTCTATTTTGTCGGATCCTAAAGCAAAAAATTTAACAGTCGAAAATATTAGTAATTTAGTTGCATTTAAACAAACTTATGAAGAAGAAAATGTTTTGGTAAAAAATCCTGAAACCAAAGAATTCCAGATGTTTAAAATAAGTAAGGAAGACAATAAAAAACTAAAATCAGATAATATTACTGACATAGAAAATGCACCATTGTTCAATACGTTGGATAATAAAGAGACTAAAAAAGATGAAAATAATAAATTTGTATCTATAGATTTGGAGAATAGTAATGATTCCAAACCTATTCCTTTGGACAAACCAATTAAAATAAATCATCAAGGACATGAAAAAATACTAATAAATAAAGGTGATAAAAATATCTTTATTGATATAGACAAATTAAAGTATTTTGACGATCATAAAGCACCTATAAATAATCAAGAAACTAAAAATATCAATTTATTAAATGGTCTTATTGACGAAGAACAAAATTTATTATCCAAAAATAATCTAAATGTAATTCATGAAGATGCCAATAAAATGAATAATTTACTTAAAAATTTCCTTAGTAATGATGTTTTAGATGCCAATGAAAATCTATCTCAGCAAATAAATATGATGTCGCAAATGTTCGGTGTTTTTGAAACTCAAGTAAAAAAGCTAAAACAAGAATTAGAGCCATTTAAACATGAAGAATCTGAAGAGTTTAGTCTAGAAAATCCTTTTACCAATCTTTTATCACCAAAAAAAGTAAGTGTGAAAACAGAAAAACCTGATAAAAAAGATAGTCATAGTCCTAAATTATCTTTTGAAAAATTGTTAAATTCTGTTTTATCAGAAATATCTTCACGAGTAGAAAAAATAAGTTTAAATTTACAAGGTAGAGAGATTTTATCAAATAATGAAAAATGTTTTTGTATCCCTCTATCAATACCTTATGGCAATCTCAAATTTAATGGAGAAATTTTGATTAAGGATGAAAAAAATAAGCGTACACAGTCAGGCGGAAAAGTATTATCAATAACATTGGCTGTTGAAACAAAAAATCTAAATCAAGTTATGATCGATTTTTTGAGCATTGATAAGGATTTACAAATATCTATTAAAGTAGATAATAAAAATATAAAAGATATATTTGATCAAAAATTAATCTTCATTAATGAATTAATGCAAACTTCAAAATATAAAGTTAAACCTATTACATGTATGGTTAACCCAAATAAAAATAGGGGTAATAGTTTACTTGTTCCAAGAAATAGTTTCCCAAAAAGCTTAAGAAGAATTGAAGGCATTATATAAAAATAGTTAATTAATACTATAATATAATTTCATTAGTTAATTAGAAGTTATAATATTGAAGATGAATAAGTTAATACAAGATAGTTGGGATATTCTAAAAAAAAATCCAAATCTCTATACAGCAGTTATTTTAATGTTGTTTTTGAGTGATATAATAACACCATCGCCATCAGCCTCGGTTTTTTATATTGTAGGTGTTATTGCTTATGGCTGTATAAGTATGGCTGTTAGTGCAGGCTTGACTAATCAAATAAAAATCGTCTTAGCCACTAAAGAAAAAGCAAAATTTGACGACTTATTAACAGGAATAGGTAAATATTTTAATGTTATTTTATCAGGCAATATTGTTTTAACATTTATTTTTGGCTTACTATTTTTGGGTTTATATTATGCTGTAACACAAATCGTAGTCCTTAGTCCACAAGATATAGAAGCATTTAAAGGTGTCTATAAGGGGCTTTCCAAACTAAAACAAGAGCAGTTACCTGAATATTTAAAAGCTATAGATCCGCATTTAATAAAAATTGCTTACGAATATTTTATGGCATTTACTTTTTATGCAATGGTATATTCATTAGTTTACTTTTTTCTTGGCTTATGGACACAAATGTGTATTTTTAAAGGTATAACATGGATAGAAGCATTTAAAAAGAGTTATAGAATTGTCAAAAAAAATCTCGGTTTATACACGATACTAACTTTTATTCAAAGTATATTTTACATAATGTTTTTATCAGCAAACTTTGTTATAGGCGATCCATTCACTGCCCTATTTTTTACCATATTAAATGTTGTAGTAGATACATATTTTGCTGTATTATATTGTCTGTTTATTTACAGATACGATGAAGATAATAAGATTGAGTTAATAACAGATGCGATACAACCTCCCATATCTAAAATATAAAGATAAAATAGTCAATAGCCGAGCTGTCTTAGCACCAATGGCTGGTGTCACTGATATACCTTTTAGAAAGATGGTTAGGAAGTGGACAAAAGACAGCTTAGTTTTTACTGAAATGATAAATTCAACAACTTTTGTTCAGTCCAGAAAGATTGAAGAAATAGCCAAAGCAACCGAAGAAGATCATCCTATTATTTATCAATTTTCAGGATCAGATCCATACATGATGGCAAAAGCAGCCGAAAGAGCTCAAAAAATAGGAGCCTTTGGAGTTGATATTAATATGGGTTGTCCTACCTCCAAAATTGTTAAAAAAGGTGATGGTGCTGATTTACTTAGAGATCAAAAAAGAGCAAAAGAGATCTTTGAAGAGATGGTTAAGAGTGTTGATATTCCTATTAGTGTAAAAATAAGGTCTGGATGGGACGATAATTCTATTATTGCTGTAGAATATGCTCAACTTGCCGAGGCTTGCGGATTAGCGGCAATAGCTATTCATGGTAGAACTAGAGTGCAACTCTATCAGGGAGAGGCTAATTGGGAATATATTAAGCAAGCTCAAGATGCTGTTAATATTCCTGTTCTTGGTAGTGGTGACTTATGGACAGCTGAAGATGCCAAAAGAATGATTGATTATACTGGTTGTGCAGGTTTATGGGTTGCTAGAGGTTGTCTTGGTAATCCTTGGATAGTAGCACAAATGGATAATTATATAAAAACAGGTAAAATAGAACCTAATTTTTCTGATATAGAAAAAATTGATTTTATGCTAGAGCATCTTGCTTTGATGGTTGACTACATGGGTGAAAGAGGTGCTATCTTGGCATCAAGAAAACATGTTGCTTGGTGTATAAAAAATTTGCCTGATAGCGAGTTAGTTCGTCGAAATATTAATACATTACTAACACATATAGAAGTAAAAGACGCATTAAAAAGTTATCAGCAACATTTGTATGCTTTATCTGCTTCAAAAAATTGATTGACATTTTTTTTTAGTATTGCTAGAATTAAATTAATATTTTTATCACAAATTGGGTTCTATGAAAATTAAATATCTATCAATCTTAGTTTTGGCATCTATTATTTGTTCATGTGAAGTAAAGGGTAATTTATCTACAAGCCCTGTTTCTAGTCCTTCCTTGTCACCTTCAGCAACTAATAACCTATCTGTTGGAAGCTTATCAGGTTCAATTAAAACAACTGATGGAAATATCAATAGCCAAAAGACCTATAAGTTAGATTTATACAAAGGAGGTTTATTTATATCTACTATTAGCACAGATGCTGATGGAAGTTATAAATTTAATGATATTGCTGTAGGTTCTGGTTATTCTATCAAAGTTAGCTCAAATAATTACAATGATTTTTGGTACTATGATTTAAATGTAGTTAACGAAACTAACACAGTAGATCAAATATATTTATCACCTAACTCTATTATTAAAAATACTGTTAAGGGTACAATTAGAGATTATTCTAACTTATCTAATTTACAAGGTGCATTAATAAAAGCTTTTAGCTCAACTGGTTTATTAGTAGCAACAAGTTTAGTGGATGCTAGTGGAAATTATAATATTAACATGCCTTTAGGTTTGGGTTATTACTTTGAAATAAGTAAAGAAAATTTTCAAAAACTAGTTTATAAAAATATAAATGTAAATTCAGGATTATCTACATCACTTCAAAACTTAGTCTTAACTGGGAATGATGTAAAATATGCAAAATTACAAGGTAATCTTAATATTCCTAATGTCTCAACACTCTCAGATAAGTTAAACATCAATGTATATAAAAATATTGATGGGATTAAATATTTTGTTCAAAGCTTTTTGTCAGGTCTTAATGGATACTATGATTTATCTTTACCAATAGGAACAGATTATTTCTTTGATTTTAACTATAATAATAAGCTATATTCATCAAGTAGATTTACAACTAATTTAGGAAATAATAGCCTTAATAATCTAAGCTTTAATTTAGGAGATACTACAACAGTATCTCCTACTCCTTATCCTTCAAATGTTTTGGTTTCACCGACACCAATTCCTTATATTATTCCAAGTGTTATTCCTTCTAATCCAATTTCTTATTCTGGAGGTAAAATACTTTTTAATAGAAGTGATCCGTCTTCATTTGGTCAGATATATGTAACACCAGTAGATTCTTTTAAGCCAAGTGCTTTGAGTTTTGGTAGTTCTTACAACTTATATCCTCAAATGTCACCTGATGGTACTAAAATTTTATGTATAAATGATGTTCTTGGTCTTTCTACAAGTAGCATAGATGGTAAAAACATTATCAGTCTTAATAAAGATCTTATTGTTAATATAAACTCACAACCTACTTGGTCTAATGATGGTAAAAAAATAGCTCTATCAGTTATTGTCAAAGACAAAACTAGATTTGGTGATACATATAGAGGTAACACTTACGAAATAATTACCATTAATGCAGATGGTACAAATAAAATCCAATTAACTACAGGTGTTGCTCATAATTATGTTTCATCAGATAGTACCGATCCAACCTGGTCACCAGATAGCACTAAAATTGTATATATATCTAATCCTATAAAAAATCCTAGTTTATACATTATGAATTCAGATGGCTCAAATCAAAATAAAATAAGTAAAGATGATGCTGGTAGTTATTATAGTCCGTCAATATCTCCTGATGGAAAAAAGCTTGTTTTTGTTAAAGATTTAATTGAAAGTGAAGCTAAAAAGACTCAACAAATATACATATCAAATATTGATGGTTCAAATGAACTTTTATTGACAAAAAATGCTATTGGGAACAATTTTTCTCCAAGTTGGTCACCTGATAGCAGTAAAATTATTTTTGTTTCAAGCAGAGATACAGACAAAAATTTAATAACAAGTATTACAAGTCAAATATATACTATGAATATTGACGGGAGTAATCAAGTTAGAGTAAGTGATAATAAGAGCAATGAGAAAAATCCAAATTGGTCAAAGTAAGCAAACTTTATTAACGGATTTTTTTATTAGTTGAATTTTTGGTTTGTAATTCATGATTGAGAAATTAAGTTAAAAACCTTAACATAATAATAACCTTATTATGTTAAGGTTTTTAGGAGAAAAATATGAGATTCCTAAAGTAAATATTTTAAATTACTCAAGACTTAGTATTTCTTTTACTCTCTCTATTGAAAGATTAGTTAAATCAGATATAGATTCAAGGCTAATACTTTTTTTATACATATTGGTTACTAATTCAATATCTCTTTTTTCGATACCAATAGATTCACCTTCAATTTTACCTTCTTCTCTTCCTTCAATTTTACCTTCTTCTCTTCCTTTAATTTCACCTCTGTTAAAATGTTCATCAAGAATTACATGTAAATCTCTATAAGCTTTTAAACTAGCTTGATATTCTAATTTTTTTTCACTATCCATGTGTGTCATCTCTGCTATATCAAAAGCCTTAATAAAGGTTTCATTATTTAAAACACTTGGTATATTTTCTAGCTTTGAAAGATATTTGAAAAAGTAAAGCCATTTATCTAATGTTGTAACTAATTCATCTTCCTTTTTATTAAATTTAGGAATTTCAATATATTTATACTCTAATTTATCATAAAATATAATTTTAGTTTCCTTTTCCATTAACACAACATTATGAATATATTTATCAGCGTTACTAATATGATTAGTTAAGGTAAAATCAAGAATACCTACAAAGTATACTCCTGCTAATTGATAATCCCATTTGCCTGTTTCTGCCTGTTCCTGAATAGCAAAGGTTGAATAATACAAAGCTCTATCTTTAAAGAATTCCTGTTGTACTCTTTGAAGCTCAACAATAAATCTATTTCCTTGCACATCTTCACAATATAAGTCAAAAATAGCTTTTCTATCTATAATTGATTCTCCAAGTTTCTCATGTGTTTTAAAAGTCAACTTCTCTATTTTGATTGGATGAAATTCTAAAGCATTGAGAAAATCAAGTAAAATATCAATATTTGCTTGTTCACCAAATAATTTTTTAAAACCAAAATCAGTGAATGGGTTTATATATCTACTCATTAGTCTATTACCAAATTAATTTAATAGTACTATTTTAACATAATATAAGTTTTTATTAATATTAGTT
>JACMQJ010000270.1 GCA_014377055.1 Candidatus Sericytochromatia bacterium | reverse complement strand
TGTTATTGATACAACCAGAACGCTTTATACACCTTCAAGTAATGTTACTCCTACTGCTACAACAGGTTTACCAAAAGGAAATAATGATGGAGCAATCTATGTTATAACTGGTGCATTACAGCTTAGAGCATTAAGAAATACCAATGGTGTACCTGTTGGTGCTGGTACAAGTGATATTGATGTTGATAATAGTGCTTCAAGTACTATTCCAGTAATAGTTGCACCTGCAGCTCAAGTATTTACTGCTGGAACTACATTACCTGCATCTACATTATTATTAGCTCCTAGTGCTACATTTACACCATTAACTACTGCATTACCTCATGATACTGCATACCCTATTACTATTGGTATTAAAGTTCCTTTTACCTTAGTTCCTGGAGCTAAAACTGCTACTCTTACTTTTAGAGCTACATAACATTAATAAATAATTCTCAACTCAGAGTTTTATTGATAAGTAGAGTTAAATATATTTAATTCTACTTATTTTCTTTTGATTAAAACAATATATTATTATTAACGTAGAATACAAGATGAAATTTTTTAAAACACTTTTTTTAGCAATAACTTTTTTACTGATTCTTAGCCCACAGTCTTTTGCTTTGACCATCTCACCTTCACTTTTTGAGATACAAACTGAGCCTGGTGTACCTCAGACATTTACACTTAATGTATATAATGATGGACAGAGAAAATATAATATAAAATCATATATCTGGGATCTCAGCTTTAATCGTAAAAATAAGAAAACCTATAAGCCACCTAGTGGTAAAGCTGAATCAATCGCTAAATACATTAATTTAAGTGATAAAAACTTTATTCTCGAACCAAAAGAAAATAAAGTAGTTAGCTTTACAATAACAATTCCCAAAGGAGTAATTGGGGGTAAACAGGCTATTGCTTTTTTTGATGCCACACCTATAGTCCCAAAAGATAATGCTCCTGTAAGATTATTAATGACAGCTAGTCTAGGTGTTACTATCCTACAGGAAACAAAAGGAACTGTTGAAATAAAATCAAGAATAAAGAGTGTTAAATTTATTAATCCTAATACCACTAATCCTTTGATTATGGAGTTAAATGTCGTCAATCAGGGTAATACACATATTTTTGGATCAGCCGTTGTTGCCATTACCAAAGGTGAAAATACTTTTATTGGTTCTTTTCGCGTACCTGGAACTATTATCTTTCCCAAAAAATCAGCACTTTTAAAAGGAAGTTTTGAGGGTGATATACAACCTGGAGCTTATAATGCTTTGATTACCTATCATTTTAGAGATAAAGATATTGTCATTACTAAAAACTTTACTGTAAACTAATGAAATTTAAAATAGGCTTTATTAAGCTATCATTTATTTTCAGCTTATTTATTTTCATTAATCAACCTTTGAAAGCTTCCGCAATAGAAACAAAACCTATTGAAATAGAATCAGATCAAAGTATTGTCATCGAGTTGGGAGGTATTACCAATTATATTCTCACAGAAAATACCAATCTAAAAGTTGAAACTATTACCAATGGTCTTTTATTAACAGGGATTCAACCTGGCTCAATACCTCTTTATGTCTGGCGTGGCAAAGAACTTACAGCTTATATGGTAACAACTGTTCCCAAAACATTTTCTACTCCATTAAGATTTTTTAGAACTAAAACCAATACAGATGAACCTTCTGGATTCTATAATGTACAAAGCTTCTCCTCATTTTTTGATACAGCAAAATCTGGTGCTAAGAGTAAATTAGTGTTAACTAGTCAAATGTTTAATCATTCATTTGTCTATACTTCACCATTTGTAGAAACTAAGTTTTATGATTTTGTCATTCCCAAAAGTAATCTTAGTTTTAATGCCAATTTCATCAATAATTTTGGTGGTCTTACAGAAATTAAAGATATTTATTTGCAAAATATTCTTTTGAATTATCAGAATAAATATTTTTCTATTGATCTGGGTGATACCACTCCCAACTTATCTCTTAGTAATGTTTATAATATCAATACCTCTCTTAGAGGGGCAAAATTAACTTTTAAAAATATTTATGATACAGATATTTCTTTTTTTTCAGGTTTAGAAAGATCGCCGATTTATTTTTATAATACTCCTTTATTTCTTGATCAGACGATCAAAAATCCTTCTTTGGTTTCAGGTGGTTCAATACTTTATCAACCAAAAGAAAAAAATCTTGAGCTTTCAGCAAGCGTACTTAATAGTAGTAATGCAATTGATAAAACAAAAGTTGGCTCTAATATTTCTACAGCAATAAACTGGCATCCTTCCATTAACTTTTCTCTAAATGGTAATGTTGCCACTAATCTAGCCTCAGTATTTATTAATGCAGATCCTCGTTACCGATATATCTGGGATAAAAAAAATATAATCGGTATGGATTGGTCTGAACTTGAAGCGAGATATATACATTATGGTAAAAATTATTTGCGTAATAACTCATCATCTCAGGATACTTATGATATTGGTCTAAGATTAGCTCATCAGACAAATACTTCATTATCGACAAATTATAGTGTTAATTATAATGATAACAATTTATTTCAACGTGATATTTCTGTTCAGTTAAGCAAGGATAAGATTTTGGGCATTGCCAGTATCTATGGTTTAGCTAATTTTTCTAATTCTCTATATGGTGATATAACCAGCTATGAAACGGGTAGCTCTATTTATTCAGCTTTGCCTATCAATTTTAGTTATCGTTATACTCAGGAATTATTAAAAGTACCAGATTATTTACAGCAGTTTCGAGCTAATATTAATTTTCTTAGAACAAAAAACTTTGGTGTTAGTTCAACAGGGACAATTAATCTTAGGGATAGTGCTTTTTATAAAGATGCTAATTATAATCTAACCCTATTATTTAACACTAATTTTGATAATAATCTCTCTATAAGTACAGCATTTAGCTATATCAAATTATTATCTTCTTCATCACAACCAAATTCTATTCCATTTAATCATAATGAGGACAGTCTTAGCTCAACATTAATCAGCTCATACAGTCATCTTAATCAGGATTTTAGTCTAAATTTAGGTATTAGCAATAATATTACTAATTACTTTAGTTTGCAGGCACTCAATGCCTCATTATCTTATACCTATAAATTTGGAGGGGGTTATGATGACTATAAGGGAGATATACAAGGCATTGTTTTTGATGATGCCAATGATAATGGTATTTTTGATCCAGGGGAAAAAATATTACCTAATATAAAAATCAAAACAAAAAATGGTCATAACGCTATCACAACAGCAAAAGGTTATGAATTAAAAAATCTGGATTATGATGCTTATGATGTAGCTATTGATAATGAAACTTTACCCGAAGGTTACAGAATAACCTCAGTTTCACCAGTTAATACAATACTTGAAACAAAAGTAAAAAAAATAGATTTTGCTGTTCGTAATGAAGTGGTGATTAGTGGTGTAATCTTTGCTAATAAGGTTCATACATTAGGCTTGTCAAATATCAAAGTTATTCTTGATGGTCAGGAAAGTTTGATAACAGATGCTAGTGGCTCATTTTATTTTAAAACCAAAGCAGGTAAACATACTATTAAATTAGATTTATCAAGTTTTCCACAGGATTATTCATTGGCAGATGATTTTGTTCAAGAAGTAACAGCTTTAAAAGAAACAACTAATGTTAATTTTAGTTTTAATCCATTTATTTCTCTAAAGGGTCAGGCATTTTTTCAGAAGAAAGGTTATAAAGTATTTGCTCCAAATATTCCATTGCATATTAAATTTATTACTGATGAAGAAACAAAAGAAAATAATGTTAAAACTGATAATACAGGTAGTTTTTTATTAAAAAACCTTGAGCAAGGAACAATTGAAATCTCATCTCCTTACCTTGATGATCCTGTTGAATACGAAGTACCTTCAGAACCAGGCAGACTAAAGTTTTCTTTTCCTGTTTTAGAAAAGACTTCACAAAAAACTAAGATAATAAAAGATACTGAAGATGAAAAAGAAGAAAAGTAATTATAGCTTTGAGTTATATCTATATATTGTGAACAATTATGACTTTTACTATTAAATGTTTGATTAGTGAGAATATTTTTGTTATAAGCTTAAGTTAATTAGTGAGAACTATAGTTTTTTAATATATTAGTTGGATAGGTTAACTTAACTGCTTAAACTTTCCTCAAAGTTTTATTTTTAGA
The DNA here is from genome assembly GCA_014377055.1 of Candidatus Sericytochromatia bacterium. Taxonomy (GTDB): domain Bacteria; phylum Cyanobacteriota; class Sericytochromatia; order UBA7694; family JACMQJ01; genus JACMQJ01. The sequence goes on along the minus strand of JACMQJ010000270.1, from coordinate 1,508 downwards.
TTTTGTCCTGATAACCTGATAGGTTCTCTAAGTTATTTATTATTTTAGGAGATATAAATTGAAAACATCCAAGTTTAGCACCCTATTATTAACAGCCCTGATAGTTACAGGTTGTTCAACCAGCATTACTACACCAAACACTGATATTAAATCAGTTAATCAAAGTGTAAATAAAACATCAGAAATAAAATCTAATGTAGCATTATTGAAATTAACTCAAGCTGATATAGCTAAACTTGATAAAGAGTATATGTCATTTTCTACCAAATCATTATCAGCTGTATACTTTAAAAAAAAATTAACTAAGTTGATAGGTAGTGATAATGGAGTAATTAATGGTCCTACCATAGTAAGAGAATTACAATATGCCAAGTATAAAGCAGAACCTGTTATTCCTTTTCAGGCAATGAGTGTTGCTGACCCTGCATTTTATACAACACTAACAGGAGTTGCTTCCGTAATAGCTCAGAGAGCAGTAGATTCTCCTTTTGATGTATTTATAGGTAGTACTATTCCTGCATAAGCTCCAGTAACAAAAGTCAGCTCAACAGGATTTACAGCAAACTGGAATAAATTAGCCAGTCCTACATCTGGATATGTGTTGACCCTCAAGCAAGGTGCTACTGTTGTAAGTACAACCAATGTATCAGGACAGTCTACAACTACTCAGGCTATAACAGGGTTAACAGCTTCTACAGCATATACTTATACAATTCAGGCTAACAGTGGAACTGGATTAAGTGCAGTTTCCAACTCTATCTCTATTTCCACATCCTCAGCAGTTGTTGTTAATGGTGGAATGGTAACAACTCTAGCTGGAGGTACTAGTTCAGGATATGGTACTGGTACTGCTGCACAGTTTTCTAATCCTCAGGGAGTAGCAGTAGATTCATTAGCATTAGGTAACAATATCTATGTGGCTGATAAAAATAATCATAAAATCCGTAAGATAACGAGTGGTGGAGTGGTAACAACTCTAGCAGGAAGTTTAACTAATATATCTGGTTCTGCTGATAATGCAATTGGTACTGATGCTAGTTTTAATTATCCTTACGGAGTAGCAGTAGATTCATCTGGTAATGTCTATGTTGCTGATGTGGTTAATAACAAAATCCGTAAAATAGCGAATGATGCTAATCATACCGTCACTACCATAGCTGGTGCTGGTAATGGATATGCAGATGGTAATGGTACTGCTGCACAGTTTAATTATCCTCAAGGATTAGCAGTAGATTCATCTGGTAATGTTTATGTTGCGGATACTATTAATCATAAAATCCGTAAGATAGCGAATGATGCTACTCATACAGTCTCTACTATAACTGGTACTACTGGTATTGGAAATGGTGTAAATGGAGATAGTTCAGGATACTTAGATGGTAATGGGACTGCTGCACAGTTTAATAATCCTCAAGGAGTATCAGTAGATTCATCTGGTAATGTCTATGTCGCTGATACTTATAATCATAAAATCCGTAAGATAGCGAATGATGCTAATAATACCGTTT
>JACMQJ010000269.1 GCA_014377055.1 Candidatus Sericytochromatia bacterium | reverse complement strand
GGACTTATTACATAAGATGAGTGAGCTAAGTTTAAATGCTCCATATAACTATATTACCAGAGAAACAAAAGGTAATTTGGTAATATCATTTGGTGATATTTTGCCTGATGAGCTACAAAAAGTAAATAATTCTGTCACAGTAAGTTAATTCATAAAATAAAAAGAGTTTTATAATTTATAAATTATAAAACTCTTTTTATTTTAGTCCATATACTCTCTTAAAGTTTTGTTTCTGTTAGGATGACGTAGTTTTCTTAAAGCTTTAGCTTCAATTTGACGAATTCGTTCTCTAGTAACACCAAAGGCTGCGCCAACTTCTTCAAGTGTTTTTTGTCTGCCATCATCCAAGCCAAATCTAAGCTGTAATACTTCTTGTTCTCTCTGACTTAAAGTCTTTAGTACTCTAATTATATCTTGTCGTAAAAGCTCATTAGTAACAGAAATAACAGGTGTTTCGGAATATTTATCTTCAAGAAAATCGCCTAATTTACTATCATCTTCCTTTCCAACAGGTGTTTCTAATGATATAGGCTCTTGAGCTACTTTAACAATTTCTCTAAATTTTTCGACAGTCACTTCCATTTCTTTGGCTATTTCTTCTTCTGATGGTTTGCGTCCAAGTTCTTGTGATAACCTTCTACTAATTTTTTTGAATTTATTGATAGTTTCAACCATGTGAACAGGTATACGAATTGTTCTAGCTTGATCTGCTATAGATCTAGTAATAGCTTGTCTAATCCACCATGTAGCATAAGTACTAAACTTATATCCTTTTTTATGATCAAATTTTTCGACTGCTCTGATTAAGCCTAAATTACCTTCTTGAATAAGATCTAAAAATAGCATACCTCTACCAACATACTTTTTGGCAATACTAACAACTAATCTAAGATTCGCTCTTGTTAATCTTTTGCCACTTTCATGTGATCTTCGACGAATATCTTTTACTTCTTCGATACTAATTCCCATTTTTTCGGCTATCTGCTCCATTCTTGGCTCTTTGCCTAATTCTAGTTCAAGGGATTTAATATATTTATTTAGCTCTTCACCTTTATCTATCATCTTAGCTAACTTTACTTCGTCTGCCATAGATAACAAGGGTATAGTACCTATTTCTTTGAGATACATTTTGACAGAATCATCGGCGATCTGAAAAACAGGTACTAGCTCTTCAACACCTTCTGATTCCTCAGGCTCACTCTCATCTGTATCTTTTTCATCTAATTTTAGATCAGTATCAATAAAGTCTTCAATACCAATAATTATTTCCTTATCTGAATCATTAAAATCCGATAAAACATCACTAGCCAAAGAATTAACTCCTTTTTGATTCAAATTAATACTGGTTATTGCTACTATTTATTCCTTAAAATAAAGAATTTAATAAAGGAATATAGTTGTTTATATATTCTATACTAAAACTTACCAAACTTGTATAACCAATATAATAAATTATATTGGTAACTCTAAATTTTTTAAGGTAAATAAATTATTATTTGATGATCTAAGACAATAAGATTTTTAGATAATTACTTAATTAAAATGTTTTATGGCAGATATAAGCATAACAAGAGGTATTGCAATAGCAACAGTTGCTCCAATTGCAGCACCAATACCAACACTACCTAAGGCAGCACCAATACCAGCTCCTAAAGCTCCTCCAGCAAGACCAAATCCTACAGCAAGACCTGCTGCACGAATTCCAGCATTATCAAAGAAATTTTTCTTGGGTTCAACAGGTTGTTGAGAATTATTAGTTGGTGGAATTAGTTTATCAATATTAGAAACGTAATTAGTCTTAGTAAAGGAAATAAAATCAGATTTAAAAATATTGCTAGGAGTTATATCCTGTCTAGTCTGTTGAACAGGGATAAAACTATTATTGTTTTTTATGTTTAAGTTTGCTTTGCTTAGTACATTAAAGTTCATATATTTCTCCTACAATCTAACTAAAATAATTATACGTTAAAATTAAGTATCACTTGTCTTATTTAATTAAGGATATATGATAGATAGGTTAATTTTTATTTAAAAATTAACACGATATTTATTTTATACTTATTAAAAAATATAATTTAAAAAATAATTTTGTTAGGGTTTAACTATTTTGTCCAAAGAAAGTTTTAAAGTTCATTTTAATCATGTTATTTCGCCTGATATTTTATTAAATATATTTGAGAATCATGCTGAGATTAATGGGACAGTTAGAATTGCAATAGACAAAATGCTAAATGAGTTTATAGGTAACTTAGGATTAAAAACTGTATTTGATAAACTAATTAATAAATCTGTAGATGAATCTGGTTATTACTTGGATATAAAAGAAATTGCCGTTGCAACTATTAGTATCAAAGATTCTAATTTACATGTCCTTGCTGAGTATAGAGCTTCAAAAGAGTGGTGGGCAAAACCTATTGCCATAATTGTACTTGGTAAGTTATTAGGAGATTTTGCTACAAAAGTAGAAAACTGTGGCATAGTTCCAGGCTTTAGATTGGAAATAAAAAATGCTATGCAACAGCTTAGAAAAAATAATCATGCTGTTCTAAATCTTAGAAATTTATTTGAGCGTCAGACATTTTTTACAGGTTTTTCAAAAGTGAGCCTGTATGATTTTGACTTTACATCAGTTGATACTTTTTCGGTCGATGAAGATTTTGTTATAAAATTTGATGGAAAATCTTTATTAAGCAGAGAAGAAAAATAATTTTTAGTAAGAAGACGCATGAAATGCGTCTTCAGTATTTAAATTTAGACTGTTCGTCCTCTTGAACCTAATCCCATTACTAAAGAAATTACAAAACCAATTAGAAAAACAAAAAATAATATCTTGGCTATACCTGTTGCCATCGAAGCAATACCACCAAAACCAAAAACAGCGGCGACTATAGCTACTATAAGAAAAATTAATGAATATCTTAACATATTTTTAAACCCCTTATCGTTATATTTGATAATAAAATATTATATTTATTAGTAATAATATAGCACTATTGTAAATAAATGTAAAGCTGTTTTTATGATAAAGTTTAGAATATTATAAAAAAATAACATATTAAATAAATAGTTAATAGGGATAAAGAATGTTTTTAAAATCTGCTTCAAAATACTTGTTGATAACATCACTAATTTTTGGCAGTAGTTGTACAGCACCAAACTCATCATCTACAGGCTATAACTTTAATGCAAATCTATCTGGAAGCTCGGAAGTTCCAGCTAACACATCTCAAGCGAAAGGTACCGTAAATTTGACTGTTAGTCCTGACGAAAAAACTGCAATTATAACTATAAAAGTAAATAATCTTGAAGGCACACAAAAAAATATTTTTATTCTTGGGCCTGCAGGACTAGGTGACGTTAGTACAAATGTAGTTTTTCCTGTAAATGGTGAGTTAACAAGAGTTACTAATTTAACTTATTCACAACTAACAGATTTAAGGGCAGGTTCATTATACATTAATGTTTTCACAACAAAGTATCCTGGAGGAGAAATAAGAGGTCAACTGAGGTAAAATTAAATAAGATATTTTTTATCTAAGATAGATTTTAATAGCTTGAGTTAAGCTAAAAAGGAATTAGTTAGTTTTTTTAATGAAAAGATTTACAGCTTATCTAAATATGATTGCTACATTTGCAGTCTTAATTGTTTTTTATACAGGATTAAATTCTCTTACCAATGGTAGCATCGATCCTGTAACTAATATATACTTTTCGTTTATATCGATGTCAGTTGCTTTAGTTGCTATTGTTAACTCAATGCTTTATATAAATACAGTTCACAAAGACTTGGATGAATCTATTCAAAGATCCAATCAAAAAAATAATAAAAATCAGAAAAAAGCTTTAAAGATGAAAAAAAATAGATAGTTAAATTATGAAATACACAGAAGAAAATAATACACAATTAGACAACCAATTTTCGGCAAAGACTAGAGTTTATAATATTGAAAAATTAAGGACAGAAACCTTTGATCTATTGATAATTGGTGGGGGAATTACAGGTGCTGGAACGGCTTGTGTTGCTTCTAATCAAGGAATAAAAACGGCTTTGGTTGAAATGAATGACTTTGCTTCAGGTACAAGTAGCAAATCATCAAAACTATTGCATGGTGGAGTTAGATATTTGGAACAATATCAATTTAAGTTAGTTTTTGAAGCTCTAAAAGATAGGAATGATTTATTTAAAACCATACCACATATAGCTAAGCCCTTGTCATTTATTGTTCCCATTTATAAAAACTATAAAGAAACTGTTTTATTGATGAATCTAGGTTTATCTTTATACGATTTTTTATCGTATATTTCGGGTAATATGGTCACCAAAATCCATAAATTTTTGACTGGTAGAGGCGTTATAAACTATGAAAATAAAATACTTCAAAATGGTCTAAAAGGTGGAATACAATATTTTGATGGTCATTGTGATGATTCCAGATTGACACTTGAAAATATTAAAACAGCACAAAGTAATAATACTGTTATAGCTAACTATATAAAAATAATTAATTTTAAAAAAGATGATAATGGTCAAGTAATAGAAGCGGTTGCTAAGGATCTAATTTCCAATGAAACCTTTGTAATTAAAGCCAAAAAAATACTTAATGCTGCTGGTCCTTGGCTTGATTCAGTCAATAAATCAGATAATAAAAGTTATAAGGATAAATTAAGACCAACCAAAGGTGTACATATCATTATTCCAAAAGTAACTGATGGTAATGCTCTTTTAATAAAAACACCTACAGAACCTATCAGATGGGTTTTTATAATACCTTATCAAAATTATTCGATGGTAGGTACTACAGATACAGAGGCAAAAAATCATGATGACTATACTTATCTTGATGAAGATAATTATGCTAGTGCTGACGAAATAAAATATTTATTAGAAACTGTAAATCATTATTTTCCTAATGCAATTGTCACCAAAAATGATATTGTCAGCTCATTTGGTGGTTGGCGACCTTTGATTGCTCCTCCCGAAGATATGTCTGAATCTGATATTTCGAGAGAACATCAAATTTTTGAAACTGATTCAGGTATTATCTGTATTGCTGGAGGTAAGCTCACAGCTTATGTATCGATGGCACAAGAAATAGTTGAATATGTTAATAAAAAATATAATCTTTCGGATAAGAATATTAAAATAAAGGATTATCCTCAGCTTTTAAGTTGGAAAACAAATTATAATTTAAGAGAATATATCTCAAATGAGCAAAAAAAATATTCTCTAACTGATCATCAATTAATTGAACGATTAATTAATAAATATGGAACTGAATACTATAAAATATATCAAATTATACAGTTATCTCCCATAATGAGAGAAGAGATAGATTACTTGAGTAAAGATGCACAATGCTTAAGAGCTGAAGTTATTTACTCTGTATTATATGAGATGACTATGACAGTTAATGATTTTATGATTCGAAGACATAGGATTATTCTTCAAGATATTAATCAAGGATTAAAAGCCCTAAATGAGATTACAGATTTGTTAAGTTATACTATAGCAAACAATCTTAGTTGGACAGAAGAACATCGTATAGATTGGTCAATCAAGCAAAAAGAAGAATATATGAGAGAAGTGAATAGAGTTAATCAAGGTCTTAAAATATAGTAAAATAAGTTTGCCTTTTTTGTAAGAGATAATGGAAATATTCTATATCACTTTTTTGCAAGTGGCTGAAGTACACTTGTTCAAGGATATATAGGCTTTGTAAACCAATTTTGAACGAGTATAGCTAAATCTAAAAAAAAAGAGTAATTTTTTTTAAATTACCCTTGGCGTAGAGATAGAGATTATTTAGATAAAAAGTAAAAGCTTTTTATCCTTTTAAGAAAATATTTAAACTGGTTGCTTTCTTGTGTCTGTATTTGTTGACTTTGGAGCTGTTTTTTGTGGAACTGAATAACTCCCATAACTACTATTTGAACTACCTGAACCATTTGAATAACCACCATAACTACTATTTGAGCTATTACCATAACTACTATTATTATTACTATAAGATGACCCTGAATTAGTATCAGCTAAAGACGCTGCAAACTTGATAACTTTTGAATCAGCATTAGTTGCACCTTTGTCAGCAACATATATTGCACCAGCTTCGTCAATAGCAATTGCTACAGGTACACCTGCACCACTAGAAAAATTAACAATTAATTGTCCACTTGAACTAAATCTTTTTACCATTGTTCCATCAAGGACATAGATATCGCCATTTCGGCTATCAGCAGCAACATCTATTGGTGTTGATAAATCAGTTGTAACCACATCTTGAACTTGCCCAGTAGTATCAGCTTTTTTGATTGTTACTCCACTTACTGCATAGACATTTCCTTGATTATCAGCACCAACTCCTGCAGTTGCTGTTAATCCATTCATAGGTGTTCTCGAAGAGACACTTGAGTCAGTTTTGTCTACTGTAGTACCAGCTATAAATAAGCTACCACCACCAGCAGCAACATCTCTTCCACCTGCTGAACTAAGAGTCTTTACTCCACCTTTAGCAGCATCTATCAAATAAGTTTTTGAGGCTGAAGGATCTACCGCTACTATATTTCCACCTAAAACAGCTATTCCTTCTACAGTTTTTGCAATTGGGTGACTAAGACCGAGATAATTTGCACCAATATCTTTCCAGCCTTTTCCATCAGATGAATTCATTTTTACAATTGAACCTTTTTGTGAAAGTCCTTTTACATCTGAAACGGATAAATAAATTGTACCACCTGTAACAGCAATACCTTTAGCTTGCCAATCACTTAATGTAGCTTGATCAACTTTAAAATTTCCTACTTGTGAATTAGGTGTTCCTGTTGGAACAGATGAATTATTAAATGCTGGAGTTGAAGCATAAGGATCAGGGAGTATTTCTGATTGAGTTGGAGTAGCGGTTGCAACTGGAACGGGGGTAATAGCAGTAAGTTTTTTACCACATGCTGTAAGGCTCATTGAAGACATAATCATCAAGATAGCTATTCCAGCTTTAAAATTTTTGTTTGCAGTTCTCATAATCTTTCCCCTTAAAATCAAATCTCTTAACTCTTTATAAATTAATTATAGACTTTTTTTATTATAAACTTGCTATGATTTAGTAAAGCTTATGTTAATTTGAATATAAGTTTAGTTAAAGTACTTGTTATTTATGTGAATAATAATATTGTTCACTACAAAAAATATTGGTTTTGATTAATTTTAATATTTCCTAAACTATCTAAATAAGTGTTAATTTTGATCTTAAATATTTGATGAAAAATATATTTTAAAATTATAGTTTTTGCTAAGGATAAAAACATGGAAGATAGTATTGTAAAAAATAAAGTTGTTGGTATTTTTAAGTTTAAGACGGATGCCAATCAAGCTATTCAGGAATTATATATGAATGGATATGACAAAGAGCATATATCTATTATTGGAAAAAATGAAACTGAAATTGCTAACCATGAGGTTATCAGAAGTGAGGAAATAATTAGTTCGCCTATTGGTGATAAAGATCTAACTAGAATAAATATAGGCTCAACAGGATCGATACCGTCTGATCATGTTCATGGTACTAATGTTAATAGCTCATTTGAAGAAATAAAAGATCATGAAGGTGTTGTTATAACAACAGAAGACGTATCCAAAGGTGCATTAGTTGGTGGAGCTATTGGAGTTGCAGGTGCTTTAGCAATTATGATGATTCCAGGAATAGGACCAATCTTTGCCGCAGGACCAATACTAGCCGCAATCACCTCAGTTGCTGGAGGTGCAGCCGTTGGATCAATACTAAGTTTTTTAAAGGATAACAGAATTCCAAATTCTCGTGCTGATCTGTATACAAGTAATTTTAATCAAGGCGAAATCATTGTTATGCTTGATACTGATGAAAAATTTATGCACGCAGCTAAAATGATTCTGACAAAACATAATCCAAGTGTCGTTGATACTTTTTAAAATTATAGATTTTGTATGATAGTCAATTTTGCTTTATTGGCATATTATTTTTAGAAATAAATACAATATAGGAATATGTAGTAGTGAAAATAACAAATTTTGATCTAGAAAAGTGGTATGTAAAATATGAATTTTCAAGCAAATATAATCTGTCTGCGAGTGGGATAAAACCTAATAATCTATCTTATCTAAATCTTGATGATAACTATAAAAATATACCTTTAACTTATTCGCCAGCTAATGGTAATGCTGAACTAATTAAAATAATTTCAGAAATGAATAATGTTAGTATGCAAGAAGTATTGGTTACTAATGGTGCTATTGAAGCTATTTTTTTGGCACAAATGGCAATCATGAACAAAGGTGATAAACTAATAACCGTTAAGCCCACTTATCCTGCATTATATCAAGTAGCTCAAGATTTGGGCGTAGAAGTAATAGATTGGAAATTAGATTTTAAAAATAGTTTTATTCCAAATCTAACTGAATTAGAAGATTTAATAATTGGTCATAAACCCAAATTATTAGTAATAAATTTCCCCAATAACCCTACAGGTGCAACGATTAAATTAGAGGACTTGGAAGAAATTTGTTTTATGTGTGAAAAATATAATTGTTATTTACTTTCAGATGAGATCTATAAAAATCTATCGATCAATGATAATTCAAAAAGTGAACAAATAAATGCGTACAAGTTTTATGAAAAGAGTATTAGTATTAACTCACTTTCAAAAGCTTATGGATTTGCAGGATTAAGGATTGGTTGGATGATAGCAGATCCTGATATTATCGAAAAATGTACAAACTTAAGACATTATACAAGTTTATGTAATAATACTTTAGGAGAGCATTTTGCTATTAATATCCTCAATAATTCTGAAAAGTATCTCGATGAATCAAATAATCATGCTAAAAAAAATTATGCCATTCTTGAAAAAAAATTAGCTTTATGGAATAAAAGATTTAAAATTAAATACGTGAAGCCAGAAGCGGGCGTAATGGTTTTTATAAAAATGCCACAAGTATCAGATACTGAAGATTTTTGTGTAAAATTTGAAGAAAAAACAGGTATTCTATTATTACCAGGTAATAAGTATGGTCAAGATTACAAAAATTTTTTTAGAATGGGTTTTGGTGGTGAAACACATGATTTAATTTATTGTCTTGATAAATTAGAGTTGTTTTTATCTAAATACTTTATTTCATGAATTTGAAGATAGTTGTATGC
>JACMQJ010000268.1 GCA_014377055.1 Candidatus Sericytochromatia bacterium | reverse complement strand
TAAAGAACTAAATTTTATTAAAGTCTTCTATATCTATTTTATCTTTTTGGTAGATGATACCATAATTAATATTCTTAATATATTTATTGGCAGCTTTGATTATATCTTGTGGTGTAACTTTCTTAAATCTTTCAATTAATTTATAGCTATTATTATAATCACCTGCAATTAGCTGATTAACACCTAGTGTATTAGCTTGCTCTAGGTTTGGCTCTAAACCAATAAAATAACTTGTATAATATAGATTTCTGACACCATTAAGATAATTAGCATCAACCGATTTAGTTTTTAAAATATTTATTTCTTCATTCATCAAAGCTATACTTTCTTTGGGCTTGATAGTTGTAACATATACATAACCAGAGTTTGCAGCTCTCATTGATGAACCAGAAGAAACAGCATAAGAAAGACCATGTTTGGTTCTAACACTTTCACTAAACTTTTCTGATAATATTCTCAAGCCAAGATACATTGCTGGGTAGTCAGAGTCTTTCAGACTTGGTGCTGTAAATCTTCCTGCAACATAAGCTGTTGGAATATCTCTATTTTCTACTGTAACTGAGCTTTTATTAACAGGTATCATTGGTACAGCAGGATTTTTATAATCACCTTTTGCAATTTTACCAAAATACTTTTCTAAATCTTTTTTGATACCATCTTTATAATTACCAGCTATGACGATTAGCATCTTTGAGCCAATTAAATTATTTTTTTTATATGCTTTTAGAGAATCTTGATTGATAGAAGGTATAGTAGTTAATTCACCTGCAAAATCATTAAGATAAGGGTGTCCCATAGAAAAACTTTTATTGGTAACTTTCCAAACGTAGTCATCTGGATTATCAATAGTATACTTAATAGTAGTAAGCATTTTACCTTTTTCTAATTCTAATTCTTTTTTATCTAACAAAGGATTATTAACCAATGTTTGAAACATATATAATGCTTTGTCAAAATATTTATCAACGCTCTTGAGTCCAAAACTGGAATAGTCAAAAAATGAATCTGTTCCTAATTGAGCTCCAATTTTTGCTAATTCAAGATTAAGTTTAGATTTAGGAAATTCTTTTGATCCTAATAACATTGAATTTAAAAGAAGCTTTTCGATACCAGCATTTTTATCATTAATATTACGACTTCCACCTTTAATAAAAACTTTCATACCAATTACATCATTAGTAGTTATTTTTTTAAGAATAACTTCTATACCATTACTAGTAAAATAGTGTTCTACTTTTTGACTATTATTAGTCGTCATTGCGTTATGTATGGGTGCTTTAACAGACTTTGCCTGAGATAAACCAGTGTTTAAAACTACTGTTACAGCTAAAAGATTTAATATTAGACTTTTTGTTATATTCTTTTTCATATTGTTTACCATCTTAAAATTTTACATTATTTTTGGCTTGATCTTCTTTTGAAATCAAAAGACCCATAACATATTTTTTATCAAAAACGTATTTATTAAGAGCTTTTTCTATGTCTTTTTTACTAACATTTTTTACATTACTTACATAGCTATTATAATAGTTAAGACCTGACATAGCCCACCAATACCCCAATGAATTGGTTGCATAATCTTGACTACTTTCTTTTTTGTAGGCATAACTAATTTCAATATTCTTTTTAGCTGTATCTAACTCTTCATTGGTAATATAAGATGTAGATTTCATTTTTGCTATTTCTTTTAAAAATTTAGCTTTATACTTATCAGCATTATCAGCATTAACAGTAGCAAATAAGCTAACTTCACCTGAATTACTCTGGGTTTGGTAGCCCATGCTTGAGGCAGATGATAAACCTGAATCTACAAGGCTTTTTTGAAACTTTGAAGAGGGTAAATTTACAGCATTAAAAAATACATCAAGAGCATAGGTTGCATTATTATCTTTACCAACATTTGGACCTTGCCATTTTGCCATGATCAAAGGTGTTTTAGCTGGATAATTAAAAACAAATGATTCTGTCTTTTTGATAGATGGATGTTTTGGTAAAGGATATTTTTTAAATGGATCTGGACCACTTTTCCAATTAGAAAAAAGTGAATCTACTTTTTTAAAGACATCATTATGCTTAACGTCACCAACTACAAATAAAGCACAATTATTAGGTATATAAAATTTATTTTGAATAATAACCATTTTCTTTTTATCAACAGTTTGAATTACATTTCTATAACCTATAACATCTACTCTTGAAAAATATTTCCAATAAACTTTTTGATCTATAGCACGATCAAGATGAAATGAGGGTGAGGATTCATTTCTATCATATTCACCAAGTACAGCACCTTTTTCTTTTTCGATTTCTTTGGCATCAAATAAAGGAGTTCTAATAGCATCATTCATAAATTTGATACCATCATTGACTTTAGATTCTGGTAAGGTGAAGTAATAAACTACCGCTTCTCTAGTTGTAAAACCATTATAATTTATTCCTAATTCACGTATTTTTTCATGAAACTTACCTTGATTAGGCAATACGGCATTACCTTTAAAAAACATGTGCTCATAAAAATGTGATAAACCATTATATTCATCTGTTTCTGTATATCCACCATTTTTGGCAGCGATAACAACTGTAGCCAAAGGAACAGTGTGATTTTCAACAACTATCACATCAAGTCCATTGGGTAATTTTTTTTCAAAGACATTTTTGTTTGTTGTCGCATGAGCTGCTGAGGACATATACAAAACAAGAGAAATTGCGACAGAACTTGCTGCGAGAAATAATTTATTTCGATCCATTTATTGACCACCTATTTATTGACCGCGTAGAGAGCAGATATTTTAAAAATCATTTATTTTAATTGAGCTGAATTATATCATGAACATAATTTTGCTATAATCAAGATTTGTAATCATTTTTTTATAATATATTAAACTTTTAGCGTGTACAATTTTATATTAATAATTTTTAGATTTTGAGATATATATTGTTAATCAAAAAGCAAATAAAATATTTACTATTAGTATTTCTAATAATTTTTATTCCTGATACGTCTTTGGCAATATCTCCAATTATCAAACCAACAAAAAAGATTCAGGTTGACGATAATTTAAATAATGCTGAAAATTTACTTAATAAAGTCAATCAGCAATTAAACTTTAGAAGCTTTAATCAATATTACAATAAACCATTTTTTAAAGCTAAGTTTTTTGAGAGTGGTGTAGAAAGTCGTAATTTTAACCTAAAAAAAGATATGAAAAATATTAGGGTTTGGTTAGATTTAAGTAACAAGTCTAAGACAAATGAGCAATATCATAATCTGGAATCAATTTATTATTATATAAATGATGAATATAAAAAATCTTTGTATTTTGCTAAAAAAGCTCTAAAAATATCTAATAATCCAAAATATTATCAGATGTTAGCCAAGATATATCATCATGATCTAATGAATCAAGAAGCTATTAGTATTTACAATAAAGTTATAAGCTTGGATTCAAAATATAAAGGTGAAAATCTTAGGAGGATTGGAGATATTTATTGGGAAAATAATATGTATGAAAAATCTCTTGATTATTACTACCAATCAACAATAGAAAGTAATACTATTGCACCATTTAGGGCTTATTATTATCATAGTTTATGTCATAAAATGATTTCACTTACTGATCAATCAGACGGATCTAACTTTCGCAAAAGTATTGAAGTACCTCTAGCATTATTTTGTCAAGAACGAAAAATTGAAAATAAAAATCTGCTACATGGTAATTACTCTAAAGATGAGCTTCTTAATAGAGTTATAGATAATGGTAGTAATTATGCTAACTTTGCTAAATTTTATTTAGACAAAGATAGATTGGAAGAGGCAGAGGATAGTTTTAAAAGTGCTATTTCCATCGGCGGTAGATACAGCGGAGATTTAAGCCTCTTACAAATAAAAATGAACAAGATAGATGAATCAAAAAATACTATTAATCAATATCTAAAAGAATTAAATAGGATTAGAAGTTATAATATTTTTGATACATCCAAAACAAACTTTGATTATAAAATATACTTAGCTTTAATTAAACTTGATATTAATAAATTTGAAAATGCAAAAAAAATGTTGATTTCTTCACCAAATTCAAACTTTGCTCTGTATCAAATAAGTGAGTTTTTTGACATAGATGGAGAAGAATATAAAGAAATAGATCATTTAAAAAATCAATGCAATGATTTATATAGCTACTATGAAAAGAATGGTTTAAGTCTTATCAGTAATAATAAAACAGTAGAAAAATCATATATTCTAATAAATAATCTTGATAAAACAAAACTAAGAAAAATAAAATTATTAACCGATACACTAAATCAAATTAGGAATAACTAGTTTATAAAATAAGTTTTCCTTGGAAAACTTATTTTAATTATTTAGCTTCTACCCAGCTCTTGCCAGTATTTACAGATACTTTGAGGGGTACAGATATTTCAGGGCAAACATTTTCCATTATTTCTGTAATTAATTTTTTTACTTTTTCGACTTCATCTTGTGGTGCTTCAAAAACTAACTCATCATGTACCTGTAATAACATCTTAGTTTTTAAATTATTATCCTTTAATGCCTGACTGACCTTAATCATAGCTACTTTTATTATATCAGCGGCTGTACCTTGAAGTGGTGTATTAATAGCATTTCTTTTACCAGCTTCTCTAAGTGTTTTATTGGGGCTATGGATTTCAGGTAAATATCTTCTCCTATTAAACAATGTAATGACATAACCATGTTGATCCGCAAAATTAACCATTTTTTCAACATATTCAGTTATTGATTTGTATGTTTCATTAAATTTTTTGATAATTTCAGATGCTTCTTTAATCGGCATTTTTAATTTATCAGCAAGCCCAAAGGCAGATTGTCCATAAACTATACCAAAATTAATGGTTTTTCCTATTCTCCTTAATTCTGGAGTTACTTGTGATATATTTTCTAATTTAAAAACATCCATAACTGTTCTTGAATGAATATCTATATCATTTTTAAATGCCTCAATAAAAGTTGGATCTTGTGTATAGTGAGCTAATAACCTTAATTCTATTTGTGAATAATCTGCTGTAATAATTACATCATCAGGATTGGAAGTTATAAAAGCCCTACGAATCTCTCTACCCAACTCAGTTTTGATAGGAATATTTTGTAAATTTGGATCACTAGAAGAAAGTCTACCTGTAGTAGTGTTAGACTGATTAAATGATGTATGAACTCGACCTGTTTTTTTATTAATTAGTTGTGTCAATGAATCAGCATAAGTCGATTTAATTTTTGTTAATTGTCTAAATTCCATGATATGGCTTACTATTTGATGATTAGAAGCTAAACTTTCCAAAACACCTGCATCTGTTGAATAACCTGTACTCTTATTTTTTTTAATTCCTTTGGTTGGTATATTCATTTCTTCAAAAAGAATAACACTCAACTGCTTCGGCGAATTAACATTAAACTCTCTACCAGCTTCTTTATAAATTTTAATTTCTAAATCCGCCATGAGTAATTTTATTTTATCAGAAAGAGTATACAGTTTTTGAGCATCTATTTTGATACCATTTTGCTCTATTTCTGCTAATACAGCAACTAATGGTAATTCCATATCTTCATATAAAGAGATCATATCAACTTCTTTTAATTTTTCTCTCAAAAAGAATGATAGCTCAAGGGTTACTGCTGAATCTGCACCTGCGTATTTTGCTGAGTCTTCAACCAGAACCTTATCCATAGTTGTCACGTTTTTACCTGTGCCAATTAACTCTGTTATAGGTGTCATAAAATAATGTAAATGAGATTTTGAAATTTCTTTTAGAGCATGACTAGTAGACGAGTTTAACAAATAATCAGCAATAATAGTATCATCCTGAATACCAACTAATTTAATATCATAATTACTAAAAACATTTATTTCATATTTGAGATTATGTCCTATTTTTAAAATATTCTTATTTTCTAGTAATGGCTTAAATATATTTAAAACCTCATTTCGATCAAGACTTTTAATCGGATCTTCTTCTAGGATATGACCAACAGGGATATAAAAAATATTAAAATTAACAGCTTTCTTTTCTAAGACATCTTTATCATGAGAGATTGAGATACCTACTATTTCGGCATTTAAACTATCAATACTTGTTGTTTCCAAATCTATCGAAAAATATGATAAGCTTGATAACTCTTCTACCAAAGCTCTAACATCATCAAGAGATTTTACAATATTTACATTTAAATCTAATGGAATCTCACTGTGATCTTCTTCATTAAAATCAAACCATAAATCTTCATCATCATCAATATGCTTAGATGAGTGAAAATCAACCAATATTTTATTTAAATTTGCTGATAATGATTTAAATTCAAGTTTAGTAAAAAGTTCTTTTAGATGTGCTTCATCAGGTCTATTAAGCAAACAGTGCTCAAGATCCAATTCTACAGGAGCATTTATATCAATTATGGAAAGTTTTTTACTTAAAAAAGCCATGTCCTTATTTTCAATTAGCTTCTCTTTAATTCCTTTTGGTGTAATTTTATCAATATTTTCATAAATATTTTCTAATGTGCCATATTCCTTAATTAGTTTTTCTGCACCTACATCACCTATTCCTTTAACTCCTGGTATATTATCGGATGAATCCCCTGTAATTCCTCTAAAATCTGCAAATTGTTCTGGTCGAATACCTAATTTCTCAATAGTTTCATCTATACCAAATCTTTTTAAGCCTGAATCTTTATCTGGTAAATAAATATTTATTTTGTCAGTTGCTAATTGTAATAAATCTCTGTCACCTGTCACTATTCCAACTTCTAAACCTTGTTCTACAGCTTGATTTGCTAAAGTACCTAATAAATCATCAGCTTCAAAACCAGGTAATCTAAAAATAGGTATTTCAAGAGCTTTAACTACATCAAAAATGTATGGCATTTGCTCTTTAAAGTCAGGCTCAGAAGGTTTACGAGTTGCTTTATATTCTTGATACAACTCTTTTCTAAAGGTTTTATCGCCAGTATCGAAAGTCACAATCATGTATCCAGGCTTATAGTTAGTAATGGTTTCGAGTATAGTTTTGGTAAATCTATAGATAGCTCCTGTTGGCAGACCATCTTTATTCCTCATATTAGCTCTATACATGGCATGATATGCTCTATAAGCAAGTGCATGACCATCAATTAAAATTAAATAATTGTTTTTAGCTTTTAAAGGAATAATTTTATCTTGCTCATTACTAATTTCATCATTTTCTATTTCATCAATAATAGTAATATCTTTAACTTCGGACATTTAAATAATTTCCTCTCGGGAAAATAGCATAAGTCTATTTTAAATAAAAATTAAATATTCAAGGAAAAATCAAGATCTTTGGAATTAATAAATTCTTTTAGATGATTAATTACTTCAAATATTTTATAGGTTTTTAATTGTTCATCGCTAATAGGTGTAATTCCTATTAGACCTTTATCTTCTTCTGGATATAGCCAAGATCCTTTATTGGTATGCTGTAAATGGTTTGGCTTAAACCATGGCTTTATATCCTTATATGAAGCATTTAAGATAAATGTATATTCATATATTTGTACAAAGAAAACTATTATAGAAAAATAATCTTTATCAATTCTACATTTTTTACAAGCATAATAACTTAATGTATGTGCCTCATCCCATGATATTTTAAAATTATATTTTAGCTCTTTAATAGATTCCATACAACTAGAGCAAAAATGTACATAATCTTCGCCTTGTATATAGTAGAGCTTAATATTAGTTATGTCGGTTGATACTTTGGTTAATTTTTCTAATGACTTATTTTTTAAATCAATCAATTCTTGATCAACAATATTTTTACTTAATTTTCTTTCTATATAATAATTTAATGATAATAATGATAGACATGCTTTCATTAATTTTGCATCTTTATAAGGTAAATTTTCAGCATTATCAAAAAAATCAGCCTTAAAAGTCATTGGATTGTAATTTGGGTTTTGTCTAGTTGCAACTGCTTTTTTTGCCCCCATTTGTCGATTTATTTTCGTTTTAGATTTCCAAAAATCTTTTATTTCAGGTATTTGATCTTTTAATTTTCTGACTTCACCTCTTTTAATTAGACTGGCAAGACCATATTTAAATTCAACTGTAGCGACAACTGTCAAATATCCTTCATCAATTAATCTACGAACATTTTTTGTGGTTAATTCTAATATTTCACCAACAACATTTGTGGTTAATTGATCTTCATCAGTTATTTTTTCTAGGAGTTCTGGACTATCTTTTATTTTTAGAGCGGAATAAATACAAATGTATAAAACACCACTAATAGTTTCTGTTTTTAATAGATCAATGTTAATGGCATTTTTAACTTGATCTTCACGTAATTCTAAAAACTTTTGACATTCTTTAATGCGAAAACTAGTATTTTTTATTTTATGGTTTTTATTGCTAGGATCGGCTTTTTTTATAAAAGGCTCAAATCCTAAACTCTCTCTAAATATAGTAAAAAAAATTTCTTCTGTACACATAATATTTATTTTACATTGTTTTATCCAAAACAGT
>JACMQJ010000267.1 GCA_014377055.1 Candidatus Sericytochromatia bacterium | reverse complement strand
TGTTATTGATACAACCAGAACGCTTTATACACCTTCAAGTAATGTTACTCCTACTGCTACAACAGGTTTACCAAAAGGAAATAATGATGGAGCAATCTATGTTATAACTGGTGCATTACAGCTTAGAGCATTAAGAAATACTAATGGTGTACCTGTTGGTGCTGGTACAAGTGATATTGATGTTGATAATAGTGCTTCAAGTACTATTCCTGTAATAGTTGCACCTGCAGCTCAAGCATTTACTGCTGGAACTACATTACCTGCATCTACATTATTATTAGCTCCTAGTGCTACATTCACTCCATTAACTACTGCATTACCTCATGATACTGTATATCCTATTACTATTGGTATCAAAGTTCCTTTTACCTTAGTTCCTGGAGCTAAAACTGCTACTCTTACTTTCAGAGCTACATAACATTAACTAAAATACAGTAGATAGTGATTACATTTAATCACTATCTACTGTATTTAGTTTAATAAAAAACATATTTCTAAAATTTAATTAGTACCAAGAAGGTATATATTCTTCATCCTTACTCTTAGTAAGATTTACCTGCTCAGTTCCATCTGGATTCATCAGATATATTTCACTATTACTATCTCTCTGAGAAATAAAAGCAATTTTATTACCATCTGGTGACCAAACTGGATATTTATCACTCGAAATATTACTTAATTTTTTTAATTCTGTTCCATCTGTATTAACTGTATAAATATCAGATACCTGACCAATATCTTCAGAAGCCTCACCTTGAGAATTAAAAGCAATTTTCCTACTATCTGGTGACCATGCTGCACCTATATCTTCATTACCAGAAGTTATTTTATTTACCTGTGAGCCATCATTATTCATCACATAAATATTAAATTTATTATTTCTCTGAGAAACAAAAGCAATTTTCTTGCCATCTGGTGACCAGACTGGATTACGATCATAAGCATTATTTTTAGTCAAATTGTTCTGTTCAGTTCCGTCTGAGTTCATTGTATATATTTCACTGTTTCCGTCTCTCTGTGAAATAAAGGTAATTTTCTTGCTATCTGGTGACCATGTTGCATAAGTATCATCTGCTCCTGAAGATGTTAGACGTGTTTGGTTAGTTCCATCAGGATTCATCACATAAATCTGATTAGCTCCGTCCCTGTTTGAATGAAAAGCAATTTTTTTTCCATCTGGAGAAAATGCTGGATTGGAATCACTAAAAGTATTATTGGTTAATCTTTTTTGATTTGAACCATCAATATTCATAATATATATTTCATTATTACCATCTCTGTCTGATTGGTAAGTAACCTGTTTTCCCTTTGAATATATACTTGGGAAATAATTAGTTGAGGGATTGTTTGTAAGGTTCTTTCTGGAGTTATTTGATAAATCCAAACTAAAAATCTCATAATTAGTTCCTGTATTAGCAAAATATATTAGGCTATAATTTCCAAACGGATGATTACTTGAAGAAGTGCCTGTTGTATTACCAGAGCTAGTTCCCGAAGGATTAATAGGAGGAGTTACATTAACATTTGTCATACTACTACAACTAGACAATGAAAAAAGTATCATTGAAAAGAATAGGTTAAATTTTTGTTTTTTTATCATTATTTATAGACTCTAATTCAAATTAGATTTATATTATACAAAATTACTTACTAAAGTATAATACCAAAAAAATTAAGTTTATTCTTACTAGACTTGTTGTGAGCTTAATAAGTGTTATCAGTTTTAACACTTATTGATTTAGAGTTAAGATTATAGTTGTATTTTAGAGATAATTTTAAATTTTGAGATGTTAGAATAAAAATACACATGATAAATTAATCTTTGATGGAATAGAATAAAGAATTCAAAAGCCTCAAGAAGAGCAAAGAGATATTATATTTAATTAAGTAACTGTTTTATTGTTAAGATGCCCGATTATAGTATGTTAAAAGAAGAATTTACTCCTTATAATGCTTGGTTTAAAAAGTCTTTCAGTAATGATTTATAATAAAGATATATGTGTATATTGCTTTTTAGATTTAAGAAAGAATGAGATATAATTCTAAAATGTCTAATTAAAGAATAGAGTAATCGTTTAAATTGATTTTAAGTAACAATATTGTTTTTATAAAGTTAATATCTTAAATGTTTAGAGTATAATAGGTAGCTATATGCGTGCTTCAAAAAATAAAATTGCCATAAATTAATGCTGAAGTATGTGCTTGCCATGTGTAAGCGTCAAATATAGTAAAATTATAATTGGAAGAAAAAATGTCAAATATTTTACCAAAATTATGCCTATGCTTTGGAATTATATTATTTACTGTAACTCCCTCCAAAGCAGGTGGATCTGTTTCTATAATTTCTATCCAACTGGAAAGAATAAGCGATGGTGTTGTTGTCTCGGGTGATGATACAAACCCTGGATCATTTACAGGTATGAATGATATTCTAAGTTTTGGTACAGTATCTCCACTAGGTACAGGTACATCATCTGTTCTCAATTCTTCGAGGGGTGGATTTGGTACAATTGGGACTATTCAATCATTTGTAATTGATACAAACAGATCATTATATCAGCCTATGGGTAATCTCCCTAAAGGAAATAATGATGGAGCTATCTACACAATATCGGGGGCATTACAGATTAGAGTCATGAAAAGTATTGGTGGTGTCAGTAGTCCAAGTGATATTGATGTTAAAAACGATAATTTTGGTAATATTCCACTAATTGTAGCTCCTGATACTGTTACTTTTAATGTTGGCTCTGTTATACCTAACAATTCCATCCTCAATCCTAGCCTTAGTTTTATTCCTCTTAAAACTTCCTTACCTGATAATGGGACTTTACCTATTACTATTGGTATAAAAGTTCCTTTTACCTTAGTTCCTGGTGCTAAAATGGCGAATCTTACATTCAGAGCTACATAAAGTTAACTAAGTGATACAGTAAATATACTCAAGTGAAATTGTTTTGCAGTTTTTTGCAAAGAGAATTTAGACATAGCTCAACCCTAACAAAGTTTTAATTTTGTAAACCAATTTTGAATAGGTATATTAGTATTATTAAAAATATAAATTTAATTTGTTAAATATATAAAAAAGGAGAATTGATGAGTGAAGGACTACTAAGTTATAACAATATACACTTTGTTCCATCTTTTCACAATAGATTGCAATTTTCACTAGAAGTTAGAAAAATGTTTTCTAAAATTAAACCTGATGCTATTGCTGTTGAATTACCAGACATATATTATTCTGACGTTATACAAGCTGTCAGTAGATTACCAAAACTTACTATGCTATGTCTTAATCATGATAATCAAGACACTTATGCTTATATACCAATTTTTCCTTCGGACTCAATGATCGAAGGTATTAGGCTTGCTAAAGATAATGGTTTA
>JACMQJ010000266.1 GCA_014377055.1 Candidatus Sericytochromatia bacterium | reverse complement strand
ATAATTGAAGATGCTAATGCTACTACTAATTTTTTCATAAAAAAGCCTCTTTAATAAAACTAAAATCTGTATCTCTTATTTAGATATAGATTATTTTTATTATAACTTGTTATATTTTTTTTAAAGTTTACTTAATGATATGATAATCATTTTCCAGAAGAAAAATATTACTATTAGTTTGTCTTGTTTAAACGGGAATATCAGTAGTAGGAGCTCAATAGATAATTAGATTCTAATTAATTAAAAAAGAGAGAGGAATATATATTTCTCTCTCTTTTTTTGTCTAGATATAAAATTATTACTAAAAAAAATGAATTAAAACTAATTGTCATTCAATGCTTTACGCAAAGAACCTTGACATTTTTCTAACAATGTTTTTGCATTATTAAACTCAATATTTTTTATTTGCATTAATAAAGCTAACTTAACACTACCATCTGCTTTGTTTAAAATATTTTCAGCTTCATTTTGATCTATTTTTGTAATAGACTTGATAATATTAATTGCTCTTTTTTCTAATTTTTTATTAGAAACATTAAGATCAACCATATAGTTACTATATACTTTACCCAATTTGGCAAACGCTCCTGTAGTAAACATATTCAAAACCATTTTTGTTGCTGTACCAGCTTTTAATCTAGTTGATCCAGAGAGTATTTCTGCACCAACATCAACGGATATTATATAATCAATAAATTCTAGCTTTTCTAATTTATTACAGGTCAATAAAACAGTTTTTGCACCGATATTTTTTGCTTCATTCAGTGCTTCCATGACGTAAGGAGCTTTACCATTGGCTGATATTCCAATTAAAATATCTTTTGCAGAAATTTTTTCTTTAATATCATTTCGCCCTTGAATACCTGAGTCTTCTGCACCTTCAACGGCTGTGGTTAAAGCTTTTTGTCCTCCTGCAATAATCCCTTGTACCAACTCAGGATCTGTTTTAAAAGTAGGAGGACATTCTGAGGCATCAAGAACACCAAGGCGACCGCTAGTTCCCGCACCTGTATAAAATAGTTTTCCACCTGATTCAAGCGAGATTATTATTTGTTCTAAAACCTCAGCTATATGGTCTTTTTCATTATTAACAGCATTTACAACTTCATAATCATTTTGATTCATTAATTCAACTATCTCTATTGGATTTAATTCATCAAGCTCATAACTAAGAATATTTCTTGTTTCTGTAACTTCATTATTTAATAATGTATCAGAATTATTTTTTAATAAAATACGATTATAATTTTTTGCTGGGCTGATTTTACCCATAATAACATTTTCTTTTGCACCAGTTGCTTTAGGTAAATTATTGGTTAAACCAAAGACTGTACAATAAGCCAATAAAGCAAATGCAACTGCTTCTTTAGCGTCAGAATTAATTTGATAATCTTCTAAGGTTGATATTTTTGTTTTGGCTTTTGATGAAATAAATAATTCTTTTAAGTTATTCATTAAAGTTAAATTTCTAGCACCACCACCACTAACGACTATTTCTTCTGGTAATTGTGGCAAAAAATTATTATAGCTATCAAAAATTGTCTTGGCGACAAAGTATGTAACTGTAGCTAATAAATCTTCTGGTAAAATATTTTTTTCTTTGGCTGATTGATAAATAATATCTGAATATTGTTGACCAAAAAGCTCTCTACCTGTAGATTTAGGTGGTTTTAAATCAAAATAATTATTTTTAAGTAATTCATTTAAAATATCATTATTAACTTGACCTTTGGCTGCCCATTGACCATCTTGATCATAACTTAATAAACCATCAGATAATTTTTTTACCAAACTATCAATAATCATATTTCCAGGCCCTGTATCAAAAGCAATTAAATTATCACCATGGGCTGAAATATATGTAAAATTAGCTATACCGCCAATATTTTGCAAAGCTATATTCTTATTTAGTTTTTTAAATAAAGCATAATCTAAAAATGGAACTAAAGGGGCACCATGACCACCCATTGCAATATCAGCAGGACGAAAATCTGAAACGGTTGTAACTCCTGTTTTTTGAGCTATAACTGATCCATCGGCTAACTGTAATGTTGACATTGCATGATTATTTTTTATATTATGAAAAAAAGTTTGACCATGTGATCCGATAAGATCTATTTCACTAATATTAATATTTTCTTCGTGACAAAATTGTATAACTTTTTCAGCAAAAAAATTACCTAATTCAAAGTTTAGATCAGATAACTCATCCAATTTTGACGTATCAAGATTTAAATTTTTTAATATTTTTAGTTTAAATTGCTCATCATAAAGATATGTTTTAAAGTTAGTATTTTTTAGATGAAAATTACCACGAGTTTCATATATTTCAACTAAGGCAATATCAAGTCCATCAAGAGATGTACCTGACATCAAACCAATAACTTTTAGTAGTGGATTCATATTTACTCCTAATTTTATT
>JACMQJ010000265.1 GCA_014377055.1 Candidatus Sericytochromatia bacterium | reverse complement strand
TAAAATTGATGTTATGTTACTGTTAATATTCTTTAATTTAAACGAAGGTAAAAAATGAAAAAGTATGATTTTATAAAAAATAAGTCATTAAATAAATCTGCACTTTTAGTTGTCTTATCTTTATTTAGTTATGGATGTGCTTCCGAAAAAACTAGTAATACTGGATTTATGATTAGTAATCATCAAAATAATTTTGATAGATTTGATATTCATAATCTTGATAATTCACTTTTAGCAGGCAACTTAACTATTTTTGATACCACTAAAGATGCTTTTGGACATTTTTCGCCAAGCTTAACATTATCTCAACAGGATACATTTCATCATGGTGAATCATTTTTTGATCAAAGTTGGCTTGTAGCACCAAACTCAAACATGGAGCGTGACGGATTAGGACCACATTTTAATGGTCAGTCTTGTGCAACATGTCATATTAATGATGGTAGAGGAAGACCACCAAGAGATGGTGAACAAATGGAGTCAATGCTACTTAGAATAAGTATTCCAGGAGCAGGTGATCATAATCAACCATTACCAAGTCATATATATGGTGATCAATTACAAACATTTGCCATACCTAATATTAAACCAGAAGCCCAAGTAAGCATTAGTTATGAGGATATTAAAGGTCAATATACTGATGGAGAAAAATATAATTTAAAAAAACCTATTTATAAAATATTTAATTTTAATTATGGGGAACCAGAAAAAGATTTATTAGTATCTCCAAGAGTTGCCAATCAAATGAGTGGTATGGGGTTACTTGAAGATATAGCCGAAAGTGATATTCTTGCCAATGCTGATCCCAATGATAGAAACAGAGATGGTATTTCTGGAAGACCAAATTATGTTTGGGATGTAGAAAAACAAAAAATAGCTATGGGTAGATTTGGTTGGAAGGCAAATCAACCAAGTATTAGACAACAAGTTGCAGGTGCATTTTCAGGTGATATAGGTATAACATCAACAATTTTTCCAGAAGAAAGTTATTCAGATATAGAACTTAGTAAATTTACTCAAAAAACTAATTTAAGTGGTGGTGAACCCGAAATAAATAATGCTAACCTTTCGGATGTAGTTGTATATTCACGTAACCTAGCAATACCCGCTAGAAGAGATGCTAATAATCCACAAGTTATGAGAGGTGAAAGATTGTTTAATCAACTAAGTTGTAATACATGTCATACAACAACATTCAAATCTCAAGGACAAGTTATTCATCCTTACACAGACTTACTCTTACATGATATGGGTCGTGATCTTGAGGATAATAGACCTGACTTTTTGGCAAATGGAAAAGAATGGCGTACCGCTCCACTATGGACTATAGGATTATTTCAAACTGTTAGTGGACATACAAATTATTTACACGATGGAAGAGCAGATAATATTACTGAGGCTATTTTATGGCATGGCGGTGAAGCTAATAGATCCAGAGATGAGTTTAAAAAATTACCAAAATTTCAAAGAGATGAACTCATTAAGTTTTTAAATTCATTGTAAAATAAAATCTATCTTTTGCTAAAAACATTGATGATTCCAGATAGATTTTTTTATTATAGGTGAGTTTTGATTATTGATTAAAGTTTTTTGGGACATATAAAAAGTTTCAAAAGTCATTAATTGTTCTTCACCTGTATGCTCTGTATTCCAATCTACACACAAGTATTTACCATAATAAAGAAGTGTGTCATTGGTTCTATTTTCTAAGAATTTACGCCATCTTTCACCTTTATAAGTACTACGAATATTATCGGGTCTATTCCAACTTACTTCTTGACCATCTTTATAAATATCGACAACTTTTTTATTTTTTAATTTGCCAACTATGACAAACCATCCATCATTATTTAAAGGAAAGGGTGAAAACATACCCCATTTTTGGTCAAGGCCTAAAATAATAGTTGGAGGAGTCAAAATCTCAGGAAATTTTAATTTATCAATTGTACTAAAATTCCATAATGTTACTAATGTAAATGAAAAAATAATCAATGTTTTTTGAAATAAATTATTTTTGATTATTATTTTACTTTTTAGATCGGGAAGTTTATTAACGATCTTAAAAAATTTATCTTTGATAAATAAATTACTTACTTTTACCTTTTTAAGACTATTTTCAATAAAATCCCAATTACTGCTAGGAAGTAACGCTAACCAAGCACAAATAGAAATAGGTGAAAATAAACCTATATCCAAACATAAATTGATACCCAAATGAAATGTAATAAATAAAAATATAGCCAAATTTCTAAAATATTTATTATAAAAAGGAATAAGTACTAGTAATGGTCCAAATATCTCTAAACCTATTGAATAGAAGGTCATCAACTTTAAAAGTTGTGGGAAATTTAATAAGTAGTCAGCCAATGGATAAGTTATTTGTTTTAAACTGAAAGCATAATAAAGAGCCGTACCATCAACATACCAGATAGGATTATGTTTTAAAACTGCTGAAAATGAATATAGATATAATATTTG
>JACMQJ010000044.1 GCA_014377055.1 Candidatus Sericytochromatia bacterium | reverse complement strand
TTTTCAATAAGCTGAGGACTAGTAAATTTATCTGCATCTTTTATACCCATTGAAGCCGCTGCCATTCTCATTGCTTGCTTAGTCATAGGACCTGTATCCATCACTTTAACTAATGCTGTTAAGGCTCTCTTGTCATTTTCAGTACTACCATCAACTTTAAGTAGAGTCTTTATTGATTCTAATGATGCTTCAAGGCTTTGTATTTGAGACCCAGCTTCTCTTGAAGCATATTTACCATAGGTCATCCAATTGGCAGCAGGATGTTCAGAACCTCCTACATATTGACTAAATTGTCGATCAAGATTATCATAAGCAGTATTAATAGCTTTATTTGCTTGTACACCTGTTAGTGCAGTTGTTCCAGCTGTCCAACCTTGAGCCGAGAGTAGATTTCTTTCGACTAATTTATTAAAACCAAATTGAGGAAGTTTTTTGGCAATGTCAACATCAGCTTGTAAATCTTTTACTCCTGCTTGTAAAGTCTTATAGTCTTTTATAAATCCTGCATTATTTTCAACTATGTTCCCTGCCATTACTCCCTCTTGAGGAGAAATACCATCCCATTTAGAAGCCGCTTGCTTAACTACTCCTAAAAAATTATTAGATTTGACAGTCTCTTCTACTTTTGTGACATCAACATTTTCAAGCTTAGTTACTTCCTCTCTTAAAAGTGATATTACTGCTTTAGGTCCTGCTTGTAATTCTCTTCCTATTTTCGGAGAATTTTTTTCAAACTCAACAATCTGTGTATTCATTTGTGAAATTAAACTTGCTCTAGTTTGATTTATTTCTGATTTGATAGAATCAATTTTACCTTGAATATCTTTTTTAAAAGTTGCTTCTCTTGGATCATTATTAAACTGTTCGGTTAATTGCTGTAATTTAACTGTTTTACCTTCAAGAGATTTTCTAGCAGTATTTATAGATGAATTAATAGTATTTAGTGATCCAAGTCTGCCAACCATTTTTGTTTGAGCTTCAGCAATTTGAGCATTTGATTTGACTACATCATTTACTTCTTTTTGTAATAAATTTATTTGACCTTTTAAACTATCTATTTTGCTAGGACTTTTTTCTCCAATTAGTTGTGTTTGTAACTCAGTCATCCTTTGTCTTAGAGGAGTTATAGCATCTAACGATTTTGTTCGTAAGTCACCTATATGAATTTGAGTACCAGGTATTTTTGCTCCTTTACCATCATCTCCATCCCCAGCAGTCTTAGGTAAAATAAGCATTTTAGCTCGTAATATGCCTTTTGAAGTTTTTAATTCATCAAGCTTTTGTTCAATTGAAGAAATTGCAATGAGATCAGGTGGAGTTGCTTTTTTTAGTGTTTCAAGCTTAACCTGTAGTTTTGTTTCGGAGTCATTAACACGCCCAGCTAAACTAACCATATTAGCTTGATATGCTGGTAATCTATTATCATAATTATTATAAGCTTGACTTTTGGTTAATCCATTTGCTTTGTCATTAACTGCTATATTAACTAATGATTGCGTTGTTTCAGCTCCATTCATTTCATCAGGAGAGTCAACAACTTCAATTCTTTTATTATCTCTTGTAATTAGTGAGCTACCAAAATTAACGCTTTTTGGATCAAAAACATCTGTTGCTTTGGCTCCTGATTTTAAACTTATTACAGCAAACGTGTCTTTACCTGTTTCATCTTTAGTTTTAACAACCGCCTCATCACCTTGATGTTGATTGGCATAATTGACAGCTTTTTCAAGACTATCAAATTGCTTTATATCCTGCTTATCTTTTGTTGAAAGATTATCAGCAAAAGTTTGATTTAAACCAACACCCGAAAGATTAACTGGCATAAAATTAACTCCTAATTTGTTATTTTATTCTTCAGTCTCATGTATAGTTTATTATTTAAAAAAACTTACTTAATTTAACAGTAATTTAACGATAGATATGTGTAGTTTTTTATTTTTTCGTAATATGAAATGTCTGTAACTTTTATTAAGATTAATAAAAAAATATAAAAACAAATATTTTTACAGCTAGTTATTTATCTACAATGTACGAATGTTTAACCTAAAGATAAATTTAGTTTAATAATTTGTACATATTTTAGCAAGGAATTTTTTGCATGAAGCCTTATGTGATTCTATCATTATTAGCGATTGGTATATTTACTCAATCTGCCTATGCTGTTGATTTAAAAGATACAAATCCTTTTGGTAATAATATTAACAAGCCTTTAGAAAAGACTATAGAAACAAAATCTGATGATAACTCTGAAAAAATCAAAATAACTGATATAGTTGTTCAAGGGACAGAAAAAAAAGAATCTGTAGCGATTGCTATGTTTTTAAAAGTAGGATCGACAGCAACACCATCACAAATAAGAGAAGATTTACAAAGAATATATGGGCTTGGCTACTTTATTGATGTGCAAGCAGCAAAAGAATCATATCAAGATGGTTATAGGTTAATTGTTAATGTAGTTGAAAATTCAACTCTCAAAGATATTAAAGTAAATGGTAATAATGTTGTAAAAACTGATAAAATCGAAGATAATTTTAAATCACAAGTAGGCTCAATAGTTAATCTCAACAACCTAAAAGAAGGAATTGAAGCTACTAGAAAATTATACTCAGACAAAGGCTATCAAGCTGTATCTATCGAGCCACAATTAAGTCCACAAGGAAACCTTGTTTTAAATATTAACGAAGGTATCATCGAAGAAATAAAAATAGTTGGTAATCTTGAAACAAAGAATCAAGTTATAATGAGAGAAATTCGCCAAAAACCAGGTGATGTTTTTAATATAGACATTATGAGAGAAGATTTAAGAAGAGTATATAACACTAATTTTTTTGAAAATGTTGACATTAAACCAAGTGCAGGAAAAATAAACCCTAATCATATTATTATTGACATAGTTGTCAAAGAAAAGTCAACAGGTAATTTTAATTTAGGTGCTGGTTACAACACCAGAGATGGTATAGTTGGAACTTTTGCTATTACAAAAGATAATGTTTTTGGAACAGGTCAGAGAGTTGGTATAGATTTACAAATTGGAGCTGGTTGGTTAAGTGCTACTGGAGCAAATTGGCTTGGGAAAGTAGAATGGTATGATCCTTGGATTTTACCTCAATATTTATCAGCGAGAACAGGCGCTGGATTTAGTCTTTATAGACAAAGACAAGGTAACTTTTTTCAAAATGTTAATCAATTTAGTGATAGCCTTGTCGGTGGATCTGCGTTATATAATTATGCTTTAATCAATGATCGTACAGGAGCGTCAGTCAATTTTAGTCGTGCTGTTTTTGGTGACCCTCTAACATCACCATGGAGAACATCATTTTCTATACGTGCAGAGCAAATATCACCATCAATACCAAGAGCTGAAGACGTACAAATAACTTTAGATAACAAGCAGAATAAATCTCTAACAGATCTTGAAAAAAGTACTAATTCTACTGATAAAGCTAATGCACAAAAAATAAGGACTGATTTTAAAAATTATGTTGATACTAGCATTGCAAAAAACCTGACTGTCAGTAAAACAGGGGCGGATAATCGTTTAGCATTAAGTGCTTCATTATCTTATGATACAAGAGATTTTGCAGCAGAACCTCATGATGGTTGGAATAATATTGTTTCTGTTGAACCTTCATTTGGTGATGTTAACTATTGGAAATATTTTTTAACTCTTAATAAATATACCCCTGTGCCTTTTCTTGATAAATTAACTTTTGCCGTTGGTGGTAGATTGGGTGTTTTGGCTGGTGATCCCGCAAAAATATCAATCTATGAAAGATATTTTTCAGGTGGGTTTGACACAATTAGAGGATGGCCAGAGAATGGGTATCTAAGTGGTGAACGTGTTTTTGTTGGTAGTGCTGAGATTAGATTCCCTATATACAATATTGTTTCTGGTGTTGCCTTTTTTGATGCTGGTAATTTTTGGAATCAAAATTTTCAAGTTACAGATGATAATGTTTCAGATATTAAAGTAAATGGTCAATTAAGAGATCAAAGTTTAATTGTTCCATTTTTACGTTATGGTTTTGGTCTTGGTATCAGACTTAATACTCCTTTGGGAGCTTTGAGAGCTGATTATGGTATCAGGGATATTACCAAACCATTTGATCTATCAAAAGGTGCTCAATTTCATTTTAATATTGGGCAAAAGTTCTAGGAAATATGATTATGTTAAATAGAAAATTGACAATATTATTATTTATAGGTCTTGCTATAAATCTAAAGCCTATAAGCGTCTCGGCAGCAAGCCAACAATTAAATAATTTTGACCCTTTTAATAAAAAGCCACAAAATGTTGATACAAAAATCAATATTAAAACGACTATAAAGATTACTGATATAGAGATTCGTGGAACTGAACGCAAAGAAGAAATTAGGTTAGCTATGTCAATAAAAATAGGTGATACAGTAACCGAGGATAAAATTAGAGAGAATATTCAAAGTATTTATAATCTTGGTTATTTTAATGAAAATATAGATTATGCTCAAGAAGCTTATAAAGATGGATACAAACTAATTTTTAATGTAATTGATAATCCAAAATTAAATTCGGTAATAATCTCAGGTAATACTCTTTTTAAAGAGAATGAGATAAAACATATTTTTGATTCAGAAATAGGAAAAGTAATCAACTACAATGATCTAAAAGAAGATATTACCAAAATCAGAGATAAATACACAAGTAATGGTTATCAAGGAATATATATTGTTCCAAATATAGGTATTGATGGAAACATGACGATAATTATTACTGAGGGTATGATCGAAGAAATAAAAATACTTGGTAATAAAGATACAAAAGAAAATGTTATCCGCAGAGAATTAAGCCAAAAATCAGGACAAATATATAATGCTCGTCTAATTGAAGAAGATAGACGTAGATTGATGAATACCAATTATTTTGAAAAAGTTGATGTTAAGGTTGAGCAAGGTAAAACAGATCCTACCAAAATAGTTATCATTTTTATTATTAAAGAACAACTAACTGGAACATTTTTACCTGGTATTGCTTATTCTGTCCAGAATGGTTTAACAGGAAATGTTGAGTTAAATAAAAATAATTTATTTGGTAATGGTCAAAACTTAGGATTAAATCTATCATTTGGTGGTGGATGGTTTGCAGCTACTTCGGGACTTAATTTTTTGGGGAGAGTTGATTGGAGTGATCCATGGTTTTTACCAGAAATATTGTCAGCAAGAACAGGTTTTGGTGTTAGTCTTTATAGACAGAGAGAAAGTAACCTTTTTCAAACCATTAACCCATTTAATGCTCAAGTAAATGACTTATCTTCAAATTATATTTATCCATTAAATAACGATCGTACAGGATTAGGTATAAGTTTTAGTAGAGCTATTTTTGGTGATCCATTGACATCACCGTTGCGTGCCAGTATCAGTTTAAAAGCAGAGTCACTTGCACCAACAATACCATCATTACAAGATACACAGCTCAAACAAGGAAATGATATTAAATCATACAACGACCTTAACAAAAGTACTGATCCAAAAGTAAAAAGTAACTTGGCAAGCTTAAATCAACAATTTAATGATTACACAGATATTAATATTAAAAAAGGTTTGACTTTAAGCCAAAGAGGTTATGATAATCGTTTTGATATAGGTTTATCAATTAATTATGATAC
>JACMQJ010000264.1 GCA_014377055.1 Candidatus Sericytochromatia bacterium | reverse complement strand
TCAAAAACTTCCTTTAATAAATCTTGCTAATGAATTTAATCAAATTATTAGCAATGTTTGTCATAAATTAAATATACCTATAATTAATCCAATGTATAAAATGACAGATCAAAATGGTATTTTGAAAGAAGAATATCTTTCTCAAGATAAAATACATATTAACCCATTGTATGATCATTTTTATTATGATGAAATAAAGAAAAAACTAGGAATAATACTAGTTCGTAAGGATGATATAAAAATAAATCAGTTTGAGCATGAATATCATTCTATTGCCTCTAATGTTGCAATGTATATTAAGTTTGATGCAAAATATTTTTTTAATATTTTTTTTGAATCTATAAATATACCTGAATTAATAGATCAAAAAAAGCTTATTTATATCAACCAAGAATTAAGTAAAATAATTAATCATAAAATATCTGGTAAAGGTGATCCTATACAAATAGATATGGATACAGATATAGTTAATGATGGTTTATTAGATTCATTTGATTTGTTAGAAACATATACTGAGATGTTGGATTTATTAGAGCTAAAAATAGATTTTCAAATTAACCTTTATTATCTAAATACAATCAATAAGTTGGCTGACTATATTTTTAAGCATTATCAGAAAAAATTAACTAAAAGAGATTTTTATGTTTCTTTTCAAGGTAATTTTGATATACCTGAACAAAGAGATCTAATTATCGAATCTGAAACAAAAATTGCTAAAATGGACGCTTATACATACGGAGTTTTTAATTCTATTACAAAAATATCTTCTCCTAATAAAAAAATAGAATTTGGATTTATGTTTTTATGGTTAGCATTATGTGAAAGTGAACAAAAGAACTATAGAAAAGCAATACAACTTTTACAAAGCTCAAGAGAAGTAAATCTTAAAAACCCAATTAAAGATGGTCGAGTTAATTATTATCTACAAAAATGGTTTAAACTCTTATAAAATATAATGCTATGATAATATTTTTGTGCAAAAGATATCGAATTGATTACAAATTTAATAATTATGTGAGGGGTTAAAATTATATGATTATTGCAGGTGATAGTAATACTTCTATCTTTAGTAATGGCTGTGTTTTGACTAATAAAAATAATGAAGATGTAAAAATTCAATGGCTTGGGCCACTCAACTCAGATTTTTTTATTGATAGACATCCATTAACAATCAAACTAATTGAATCTTTTAATTTAGAGCCTGATTGGAAAATATTATCTATTGGTACATTTGAAGTATTTAAGATCTTTCATGAAATTAAAGCTGGAAAAGATAAGTTTGAATTATTAAATAGAACAGCTAATTTATACACAACAATATTTGCTCAACTCAATGCTAAGGGAAAGTTTGCTTGGATGGTCGGAATGCAAAAAATAAAATATGATTTTTATGAAAACTCTCTAGCTATAAGCTTAAAAAAAATTATAGAGTACTCTTATGAAGAAAAAATACCTTTAATAAGATTATCTCAAGAATTTAACCAAGTAATTAGTAATGTTTGCAACAAATTAAATATTCCTATAATAAACCCATTACATGTAATTACTGATCAAAATGGCGTTTTGAAAGAAGAATATCTTTCTGCAGATAGAACTCATATAAGCTCATCATGCGATCATTTTTATTATGAAGAAATAAAGAAAAAACTTGGTATTATATTAATTCGCAAAGATAAAATTGAATTAGATTTGTTTGAAAAGGATTGTTATTCTGTTGCGTCAAATGTTGCCATGCAAATGAAATTTGATGCAAAATCTTTTTTTACTATTTTTTTTGAAGCAATAAATATACCTGAATTAATAGATCAAAGAAATCTTTTATCTATCAAGCAAGGACTAAGTAAAATAATTAATCATAAAATGTCTGGTAAAGGTGATTCTATACAAATAAATATGGATACAGATATTGTTAATGATGGTTTGTTAGATTCATTTGATTTGTTAGAAACATATACTGAGATGTTGGACTTATTAGAGCTAAAAATAGATTTTCAAATTAACCTTTATTATCTAAATACAATCAATAAGTTGGCTGACTATATTTTTAAGCATTATCAGAAAAAACTAACTAAAAGAGATTTCTTTGTATCTTTTCAAGGTAATTTTGATATACCTGAACAAAGAGAGCTAATTATAGAATCTGAAAGTAAAATTGCTAAAATGGATGATTACACATACGGAGTCTTTAATTCTATTACAAAAATATCTTCTCCAAATAAAAAAATAGAGTTTGGATTTATGCTCTTATGGTTCGCATTACATGAGAGTGAGCTAAAAAATTATAGAAAAGCAATACAACTTTTACAAAGCTCAAGAGAAGTAAATCTTAAGAATCCAATTAAAGATGTTAGGGTCAATTATTATCTACAAAAATGGTTTAAACTCTTATAGAGCATATATTTTAAATAAAAATTATGCAAAAGAATGCCAAAAAGAACAATTTTTATTCTTAAGTGATAAAATTGTACCTGTGGTTGTTTTATATAAGGAGGAGTAGTATTTATATGATCATTACAGGAGATAGTAACATATCCGTTTTTACTAATGGTTGTCTATTACCAGAAAAAAATAATGAAGAAGTAAGAATTGAATGGATTGGACCACTTAACTCATCTTTGTTTATTGATAATCATCCATCAGTGTTAAAATTAATAGAGTTATTTAATTCT
>JACMQJ010000263.1 GCA_014377055.1 Candidatus Sericytochromatia bacterium | reverse complement strand
TATTTCTTACATCAAGATTTCTTTTTATGTTTTCGGCTCAAATACAAGGTGTTGCTGTAGGTTGGCAAGTCTATCAAATAACAAAAGATCCTTTATCTTTAGGAATTATTGGGTTGGCTGAGGCAATACCATCAATCTTAGTTTCTCTATATGCAGGTCATCTTGCTGATAATGCAAATAGAAAAAATATTATGCAAATTTGCTTATTTTTATTCTTATTATGCTCTTTATCATTGTTTTTATTCACTTTTGATCTGACACAACAATATATAGGTTTTAGTGTATATCATATTTATACTATTATTTTTATTAGTGGTATAGCTAGAGGCTTTATGAGTCCAGCTTCATTTGGCTTACTAAGTCAGATTGTACCAAGAAATTTATATACTCAATCTTCATTATGGAGTAGCACTGCTTTTCAATTTGGTTTGGTCTCTGGTCCTGCAATTGGTGGTTTATTATATGGATTTGCTGGAGCTAAAGCGACTTATTTAACAGACGCAATTTTAGTATTTATTGCTTTTATTTGTACTTGTTTGATAAAAAAACAAGAAACACCAAAATCACAAGAGCAACAATCATTATTTGAAAGTATTAGTGAAGGTTTAAATTTTGTTTTTAAGCACCAAATTATTTTAAGTGCAATTACGCTTGATCTTTTTGCTGTATTATTTGGTGGTGCTGTAGCACTATTACCTGTATTTGCAGATCAAATATTACATGTTGGCCCAAAAGGTTTGGGAATAATGAGGACAGCTCCTGCTGTTGGAGCGATATTAATGTCATTAATAATTGCAAAAAAGAAAAAGAGTAATAAAGATGGACGAAATTTATTGTTAAGTGTCGGAGGCTTTGGTATTTGCATGATTTTATTTGCTATATCAAAAAATCTATATTTTTCAATATTTTTACTTGCTTTAAGTGGTGCATTCGATAATGTTAGTGTGATTATACGATCTACTATTATGCAAGTTATGACACCTGATAATATGAGAGGACGAGTATCAGCAGTTAATAGTATTTTTATTGGATCGTCAAATGAAATTGGCTCTTTTGAATCTGGGTTGGCAGCCAAAGTTATGGGAACAATACCGTCAGTTATTTTTGGTGGATGTATGACTATGTTAGTTGTTTTAATAACCTCATTAAAAGCTGACAAGTTAAGGAATTTGGATCTAAAAAAACAGATAGAACAAATTAATAATTAAGAGTCACAACTCATTATTTTAAATCTTGACTATTTTTTACATTTGGCTATTAATCATTTATAAAATTTGACATTACTCGTAGAGTAATGTTTTATCATATAGTCAAGAGGTTTTTTAACATGGCTAAAGATTTATTGATTCATGAATTATGTGAACAGCTCGATATAACAACAAAAGCAGTTAGGTATTATGAAAAGATAGGCATTATTCCTAATCCCAGTCGTAATACAGCTAACTATAGAGTTTATAGCAACGAGGACTTCAAAAGGTTGGACTTTATAAAGAAAGCAAGGATAATGAATTTTTCGCTTGATGAAATAAGAACTATTATCAATATAAAAGAAGAAGGAAAACTTCCCTGTGATAAAGTAATTGGTTTAATTGAAGAAAAAATTATAGGTATTGATAAACAGATTGCAGCAATGATGGAATTTAAAAAAGATTTAACTAAGAATCTGGAAAACTTTAAAAATAATTATGAATCAGGAAAAAATGGGAATGTTTGTGGTTTTATCGAAAGTATAACTCCCCAAAGGGGTCTCTGTTTCTGAGTACAGAAATAAAATAATGTCTAAAAATTTCATTGCCGTACTTTATCTAATAATCTTTTGTTTCCCTGCTTCAGCTCATGAATCCATTAAATTGAATGATTTGATCATTGATGCAATAAAAAATAATAATGAAATTAAAGAACTTAATTACAAATATAATGCTGCCAAATTACGAACTCCACAGGAAAAATCACTTGATGATCCTATGTTAGGGTTTGGGTTTATGGATGTACCATTAAATGTAGCAGCTTTTGGAACTACAAGTTTTACAGGTGTATCACTGACCTTATCTCAAAAAATACCATATCCTGAAAAACTTAATTTAAAGGGAGATATGGCAGATATTAATGCCTCAATGAATCAAGAAATACTTTTTGAAAAGATTAATGAGATTAAAAGAAAAGTAAAAATTACTTATTATGATTTACTTTTTATCAATAAGTCTATTGAAATAACCTTAAAAAATAAGGAGCTTTTAAAAGAATTTACAAAAATATCTGAGATAAAATATATTACTGGAAGAGGTTTACAGCAGGATATTATTAAATCAAATGTTGAAGTTTCAAAACTGAGTCAGAACCTAATTGAATTAAATCAGAAGAAGCTAATGTCTGTCTTTCAGATAAATATATTGCTTAATCGTATACCATCTTCTATACTTCCAGATCCAGAAGAAATAAAAATATCATCTTTAAAACTATCATTTAAACAAATGGAAAAAATAGCGTTAAATAAACGCCCAGTATTAAAACAGTCTGATTATTCTATTGATATGAGTGAACATGAAAGTCATCTGGCAAAGTTAGGTTATATTCCTGATTTTGATTTTAGTTTAAATTATCATGCTTGGACAGATAGATATGATTTGGTGACTGGTATGGTATCAATTAATTTACCTCTGTGGTACAAAGATAAACAGGATAATAAAGTAAGAGAAACACAACTAAATTTAATAGCTAGTAAACAAAATAAAAAAAATACTATTAATGATATTTTACTTAATATAGCTAATATCGGCTCTGAAATTAATAAGGATAGAGAATTATATGACTTATTAACTGGAGGAATTATTCCTCAAACTAAAGAATTAGTTAAGTCTGTAATTATTGGTTATCAATCTGGTAAAACAGATTTTTTAACATTAGTTGATAGTCAAATGTCCTTATTTAATTATGAAATTGATGCTTATAAAAATTTGATTGAGCATGAAAAAGCTATAGCTGAACTTGAGTTTCAAATAGGTACTGAGTTGGTAAAGAGATGACTAAAGCAAAGCATGTAAGTATAAAATTAGTAAATTTAGTTGTCATAATCAGTATTTTATCTACAGGATTAATTTTAGCTTTAATTTATATAATCAACCTAAGAAATGATAAACTAATCATCAGCAAAGAAAGTCCTGAACACAAGCATACTCTTATCTATAATAAAAAACTTAGTCAAGAAAATGGTAAACCTGTTTATACATGCCCTATGCACCATCAGATAACATCCGATCATCCTGGTAATTGTCCTATCTGTGGTATGACATTAGTAAAAAAGAAAACAACAGAAGTAAATATTACTCAAAAAGCCGATAGTAAAAGTATTTCAAATGATTCAACTGAAATGAATGAAATTTCGGTATCACCTTCACAACAGGTTTTGGCAAATATTGCTGTAGATACTGTAAAAAGAAAAATCATTAGCAAAGATATAAATACAGTTGGCAGAATTACCTATAATGAAAAAAGTTTAATCCATGTTTCTTCATGGATTGCTGGAAGAATAAACATACTTTCTATTAATTTTACTGGAGCTGAAATTAGCAAAGGTCAAAAAATGATGGAAATATACAGTCCTGATTTAGTAGCTACACAACAGGAATATATAACAGCTTATGAATCTTATCTCAGATTAAAAAATAGCTCATTTAAAGATATTGCGGACTCTTCTGCCTCTCTTCTGGGAGCTACACGTCAAAAACTCCTATTATTGGGAATAAAAGATTTTCAGATTAATGAATTACAAGTTACCAAAAAGCCAAAAATTAATGTTGCTATTTATGCTCCAGCTTCAGGTGTAATAGTAAAAAAGAATATTCAGGAAGGACAGTATGTAAATACAGGAGATATTTTGTTTGATATTGCTAATCTATCAAATGTATGGATGGAAGCTGATGTTTATGAATATGAAATAAAAAATCTAAATAAGGGTGAAAATATTGATATTTCAACTGACACTTACTCAGGTGAAATTTTTAAAGGAGTTATTACATTTATTTCCCCATCTTTAGACCCAATGACTAAAACAGTAAAGGTAAGAGCTGAATTTAAAAATGTAAATTATAAGTTAAAACCTGAAATGACGGTTAATGCTAGGATTCACTCTATATCTGGAAAAATTCTTGTTGTTCCAAGAACTGCTGTAATTATCACTGGAAAAGATCCCGTTGTCTGGGTACAAAAAAAAGAAGGAGTGTTTATTCCAAAAAAAGTTAAACTTGGACAGCCAACAGATGAATATTATTCTATCTTATCAGGAATAAAAGAAGGTGAAAAAGTTGCAGTTTCTGGCTCATTTTTACTTGACTCAGAAAGTCAGATTAATTCAATGTCAGATATGCCAGTAACGAAAGAAACAAATATTAGTACGTCAGAAAAAATAATTAACCCTAATTCAGACTTTTCCAAAGGTTTAAAGCC
>JACMQJ010000262.1 GCA_014377055.1 Candidatus Sericytochromatia bacterium | reverse complement strand
TTTTGAATAAAATCCTCAACATTTTTTCTCATACTTTTTGGTGCTTGTGATTTAGGATTTCTGAGCCTAAATCACATTTGAATTTTTTCGCCATCATTGAGCATATTTTTATTACTATAATTGTTCAAAATTGGTTTGCAAAGTACCTATATCTTTGAACAACCATTTTGCAACTTCTTATTTAGGGAAAAAACTGTAAACCCATTTCACTTGAGTATAACTAAACAGTTACGATGATTACAATTATTTATCCATTTTGTTGTATTTATAGTTTATTTTGGGTGTATGCAATACGGCTCTACACTAGAATTGGTAAATTTTGTATCATCTTAAATACCTTAACTTAATGACATTGGGGTTTACCTCAACCCTCGTACTTAAAAATAATAACTTCCACCTATATTTAGGCCATGTAAAATATCTTGAAGATTTATAGCAAAGTTAACTGGCGTTGCTTTTCCAGACGTATCTTGAGCAGTTGTTTGTCCAGCAGCACGACCTGTAAAATATGATGCTTTATAAGAAACATTAATTGCTGATTTTGGTGAAACAAACCATTTTAGACCAAGCTCCCCAGTTGCTCCCCAAGCGTTACTTAATCTTAGTGAACTTGCAGAAGGAACATAGTTTAATTTAAACGAAACATCAGCTGTATCAGCAAAACTATATTGACTATCAAAACCTATTCCAAGACCATTTAGTGGGCTAGATCCTGATAATGTATTACTATAGCTTATATAATGACCTGATAATGCTATATATTTTGATAATTTTTCATCACTTAGTAAAGCTAATTTTAAAAAAGATAAATCAATCATATAAGTAACTACGTCAGCAGTTAGGCCTTGACTTGACGCAAGAGATAAATTGTCAAATGAATTTTTGCCATAAGCAAAATCTAAACCTATACCAAATAAAGGTCCGAATGTACTTAATTGATTTTGGGTAATAAAACCAAACCAATAATTACTATCAACTTCAAC
Organism: Candidatus Sericytochromatia bacterium; assembly: GCA_014377055.1. Classification (GTDB taxonomy): domain Bacteria; phylum Cyanobacteriota; class Sericytochromatia; order UBA7694; family JACMQJ01; genus JACMQJ01. The sequence goes on along the minus strand of JACMQJ010000262.1, from coordinate 5,613 downwards.
CATTGTCATTGATTGTTTTGAGTTAATAAAACTAGAACCTGCATTATTTCCTGTAATAGTAATAAATTGGTCAACGCTATTAGTTCCAAGCCATGTCTTTACATTAAAGTTACCACCTAATCTAGTATTGTATTGTTTCACAGAAACCTCTTCAGAATAGGCATTGGAAGAGATAAGTAATGTAGTTATAATTGCTATGGATAAGTGTCTAATTTTACTGACCTTCTTTTTTTCTATCAATTTCTTCTATTTTAGTACTATTTTCATCGACTTTTAATTTAAATTCCATATTTGGTGAACGTGAAGAATCAGCCCAAGATGCAATGCTAGCTTTGCTAAATGGAAGCTTATCAATTGATGAGGCATTTGGATTTTCTTTAATTGATTCAATAGACCAATAATAAGTAGTATCAGCATTCAATTTACTATTTCCTGTAGTTATAGGATAAATAGCAGTATTAAAAGGTGTTAAACCTTGCCATACAGTTGTTATAACATTATTTCTATCTACTTTATCTAAAGAAACACGATAAAAACTAGTTCCTTCAACAGCAGGCCAAGTAAAGACAGGTAATTTTTCACCATCTTTGTCTATAAAATCAGTTCTACCAATATTTATTGGTGGTAAAAATGTTACCTTAAGATCTTTTGTATCTTTACTTAATTTGTACTCATGATGATAGATATAAGAGCCTTTTTTATTCATAGCTATAAATTCAAGATGATAAAAAAAGTTTTTTTCTAATTTTGGTAATGTAAGATCAAAATTGTCGGCTGTACCATCAACCTGCTTATCAGTTAAAAAGACTTCTTCTTGCGATACATTCGGCTTCTTAAAAACAACATAAACATTAATTGATTTTAGAGTTGTTGATTCAGCAGTTGTTATTTTACCTTTGATATTGATGTAACTTGTAACAGATTTGATTTTTATTACAGGAGTATTTTTATCTCCTTTAATAATATTTTTGACTTCTAGTTTTTTAGTTTCTGTCTTTTTAATTTCTTCTTCATTTTCAAAAGGATTTTTTTCTTGACTTTTACCATTGATAATCAAAGGCTTTTTATTTAAATCCCTAGGTAAAATAATTTTATTTGGTGAAGAAATTGGTGCTAATATTTTAATAGGAGAAGGTTCAACAAGATTTTTTTTAGGTAATTGAGTAGGCATAATACTTGGGCTTACTTTAATTGTTGTATTACTTTTTACTTCCAATTTTTTTGTATTTACATTAACTTTATTACCTTTATTTAGGGTAAAATCTGAATCTCCCATAGAAACAATTTTACCTGTACTATCTTTGACAGTAGCAAAAAAAGTACGCTCACCAATGCCCAAATCATCAACTCTAAAACCACCAAATGAGTCGGTTGTGACAGGTATAGCGAATGATTCACCAAGAACATAAGAAGGGCTGACGACTGCATTATCTACAGCATTGTTGGTTGCTGATATGACACTTCCAGCAACAGAAGCAGTATTTTCTTTGCTAGAGATAGGTTCAAGGACAATATCACTCGAATTAGAAATATCAGCATTAAAAATAGATAATGAACGATAATTAGGTGCATTTATTGTAAGAATAACATTAGATTCTGGAACTTTATTAATCCAAAATTTACCATCATTACCTGTTTTTGAGTTAAATTCTTGTAAATCATTCAATTTAAGATTAGATAAAGCACTTGATAAAGACTCAGCTGATATTTCGTTATCCTCTTTTGTAGTAGGTGAGGTATTTGTAGGACTAGCAGAGGCTAAAACGGATGGGGGAATAGAGCTTGTACCTGAGCTCATTCTTGGTATCGGAGGCTTTGCTATATTACTTTTTAATCCAGCTCCAGGTTTTATAATATTTTGTGGCGTAACAGGCGAAATCGTAGATTGTACAACCTCTTCATTTTCATAAATAGGTTGAATAGGAGGATTAATACTTTGTAAAGGTAGAGGTGTCACTTGAGGTGAAAAAGGTGTTACAGGCATTTGTGAAGGCATACTATCAGAGTTAGGGGATGATGATGTTTGAGTAGGCATAGATTCGTTGGATGCAGAGTTTGAAGATGGACGAATTGAAGAAGTAGGATCTATTTTTGTACCATTTTTTATTGACTTAATAACTTCATCATTAGAAATTGTGTAGACAAGAACAGAAGCATTTTCTATTGGCTTTCGTGTGATAGAGTCTATTACTCTTCCACTGAGATTTATCTTCCTAATTTCTGTTTCGGGAGTTGTTGATGGTATTTTTGATAAATTAGTCAGACTTCCTTTAGTTGGAGCTATAGGATTACCAGATGAGCAACTTGTAACCAAGAATAAGCTTATAGCAATAGAAATTGAACTTTTAATTATATTTTTCATTTTTTTGGCTTTCTATTTTAACAACCAATAACTAATTGTCAAAGCAGGGCTTGGATATATCCCAAATAACAATATCATAGATAAGATTATATTTTAGCAAAGTATTATTGGTTATGCAAAGATATTAGATCCACTATTTTTAAAACTTATTCAAGACTTCCTCAGCATGTATTTCGGTTTTTGGTTTTTTAAAAATATGAACAATTAAACCTTTTTCATCAATCAAAAATGTTGTTCTAACAATACCCATACTAATTTTCCCATACATATTTTTTTCTCTATAAACATCATAGATACCTGAAATATTCTTTTCTGGATCTGATATTAATGTAAATGGAAGCTCATATTTTTTAATAAATTTGTTATGAGATTCAATGTTATCAGGGCTAACACCAATAACAGATATTCCTTTTTCAGTTAAGCTACTAAAATTATCTCTAAAACTACAGGCTTGTTTGGTACATCCTGGAGTATCATCTTTTGGGTAAAAATATAATGCAACTTTTTTACCAATAAAATCAGATAATTTTATCTCTTTATTATTTTGATCCAAACCTTTAAAATCTGGTGCTTTATTTCCTATTTCTAACATTTATATTTAATCCTCACTTAAAATATTTAGATAGATTATAAATCACTTAAGCTTAATAAAAAGTGTAAAAAAATAAAACATCAATTAATTTTATTCATAAATTGGTAATTCGATATTTATTATTAACCCATTTTCATTATCATTAGGTAATGATGCCCAAACTTTACCCTTGTGAATTTCAACAATTTTCTTTACTATCGATAATCCTAATCCTGTTCCACCTGTTTTTCTTGTTCTTGAATCATCTGTCCTAAAAAAAGCTTCAAATATTTTTTCAAGCTCATCAGTACTAACTCCAACACCACGATCACGAATGGATAAGATAACTTTTTTGCTTTCGTTTTTTATTAAAATATCAATTTGTGAGCTATAAGGGACATACTTAACAAGATTAGAAAAAATATTTACTAAAGCCCTATCTATCAGAGCTTTATCAATTTTTAGCTTAATTTGTTGTTCGGGAAAACTTGTCTTAATTGATATTTTTTGTTGATCAAGTAATAAATTGTTTTTTTCAATACTTTCTAAAATAATATCTTTTAAATATGCTTTTTCAAAATTAAAACTATTTTCTTGTAATTCAAGCTTTGAAACGTTTAGAACATCACCAATTAATTTATCAAGTTGCTCAATTTCTGCTATAGATTTATCTATGTATTTTCTTCTCCCTTCTGGATCTTTGGACAATATTTCTAATCCTAGCCTCATTCGAGTTAATGGTGAGCGTAATTCGTGAGAAACATCTGCTATCAATCTTTGTTTTTGAGCTATCATTTCTTGGATTTTTTTTATCATATTGTTAAAAGCATCTGCAAGCTCCTTAAATTCATTGTTTTTTGGCAGCTCAATTGTTGCCGAAAAATCACCTTGCGAAATCCTATTAATTGACAAAATAAGTTCTTTAAAAGGCTTTACTATATACAATGAATAAGGTATTAGTAAGAGAGCTAAAAAAGCTAAGATCAATAAAATAAATGTGATAGGAGTGGATATTAATCTAAACGGTCTTTTTAAACCTGCTCGCAAAAAATTAAATCTTACAATGATATATCCCTTACTAGTATCATTTGCATCCAAATATGTAATGAATTCTGGAGGCTTATCATGAAGTATCACAACTTTTTTAGTTTCATCTAATTTCTTTAGATCGTTTGGTAAAGGTAAATTAATGTTGTTACTGGTTTGATGTTCCAACTTACTATCTTTCCAATAGGAAATATCCCAATTTAATTTTTTAGATATTTTATCCATTTTCTCATAAATTTTCTCTGAGCTATCCAAAGAATTTTGAGTAAGTATTTGCTGAATAAAATCAACTTCTCTGAGTGAGTGTTGTTTAAACATTTTTAATTCATTTGATTGAAAAAATGTACTTATAATAATTGCAGTTAAAAATATTGAACTAGCAACAATGACTATTGCATACAAATATAGTTTTCGATATAGTTTTTTTACCATAACCTAAAATTTTGCAAAAATATAGCCTACACCCCAGACTGTTTTTATTATTTCAGGATTTTTTGGATCATCACCTAGTTTTTGTCTTAGCTTACTGATATAGACATCTATAGAACGATCGAAAACTTCAAAATCGACACCTTTTACTTTATTCATCAAAGAATCTCTACTTTGTACAATGCCAACATTTTCCATTAAACTTTTTAATAGATCAAATTCAGTAACAGTAAAATCAATATCTTTTTCTTTTACTCTTGCTTGCCTAGAGTCAAGATCGAGGCTTATATCCCAAGTAGCAGAATATAATATATGTTCATCTTTTAATTTATGATTCTTTGCCCTATCAAATCTACGCAAAATTGTTTTTATTCTAGCAAAAAGCTCTCTAGGATTAAATGGTTTTGCCATATAATCGTCGGCTCCTAGCTCTAGCCCTACTATTTTATTAAAGTCATCACCTTTTGCTGTAAGCATTATTATTGGAAGATCAGGATTGTATTCTCTAAGTTTTTTACATACTTCAAAGCCGTCCATTTCGGGTAACATCAGATCAAGTATAACTAGATCCACTTGGTGAGTTTTTATATATTCAATGCCCTTATTTGGTCTTTCTGAAGCTGTTAGCTCTATTTGTAGATCTTCAAAATATGTTTTTAACAGATCATGTAAATCCTCATCATCATCAATCAGATGTAACTTCATTTTTTTGCTCCATAAATAATCTTTATATTTTAATTTAAATAAAAAAAGGGACGATTTATAAAATAAATCATCCCTCATTTCTCACATTATCAAGTAATTACACAGGAAACTTATTGTGTCTATGGTGACCTTTTTTACCGAAACCATTGTGCATTTTTTCAAATCTATCGGCAACTTTTTGACGTTGCTCTAAAGTTAATAGATTGTGAGCTTGAACAAACTTATCAAATCTTTCAGACATTTTTGAGTCCATATTAGATTTGGCTGCTATTAATATAGCTTTTATTTTGTCTGAATTTGGTGTTCCAGTTTTTAATTCGGCTAAAACATCATCTTTAACTTTTTTCGCTTTATCAAACATTTCTTGTTTATTAGGTTCGCTTTGATCAAATAAAGCTTTTAGACTTGTACTTTGTGCATCAGTCAAGCTCAAATCTTTGGTAAACCAAGTAAATCTTTTATCTTTATTACCAGCAAAATCTTTACCAATTGACGAGTT
>JACMQJ010000261.1 GCA_014377055.1 Candidatus Sericytochromatia bacterium | reverse complement strand
GGATAACTAGCATTACCAACAAATATTTCTTGAGCAAGAATTGATGTATCTATAGTGTGTAAATATCCTTGTAGGTCAAAAGAGCTATCTTCATTTAAATATTTCATTAAATTAATAGATGCAAGATTACAAGCTGTATCGTCAAGGAAGAAATATTCTGAACAATTATGAATTACAAGACCATTAGCGATAAAACTACTAGTCATTGGTTCGGTTAGATCATATACTTCTTTTTCACCAATATATTCTAGGCTACCAACTGAATCAAACATTTTATCTTCATAAGCAGAAACTAATTTATTCATCATGGCAAGTTTTTCATATTTTGCTGATTCAGGCATAAAACCTATTAGTTCTTGAAACTTAACTCTACTGGTTCTGGATATTCTTAGTGAATACATTTCTCTAACATTATATTCTTTTGAACCACCTCTACCATCAGGTAATAAAGCAACTGATTTACCAGCTCTACGATTTAGATAAAGTTTACTTTTTAGACCAAATCCTAATAACATTAATTGAGTATTTTTTAATAATTCTAAGCTTGTAGAATCCAGTGAAATATATTGTGATTTATCCCCATAATTACCGACTGTACCATCAGCAGTGAATAAACCTTGCAGAATAAACTTTTGTTTTCCTAAATCAAGATTAAATATTTGCTCTGAAATTATTTTTTCATGTGAATGTAATGATAAATCTACTAGCTCAGCTATCTGAGCCTTACACTCATTAACATTTATTGTGTAAGCATAAGTTGCACCTCTCTCAAATAATTTCCCATGGTTTTCTTTATTTTTATGAGTTTTACGTTCATAGTTTTCAGAAACATACAAAGCAAAACTTTCTAATATTTTTTGACCTTCATTATCTTTTGATCCAACTAATTGAATACCACTATCTGGATAAGAAGTACCACTACCATCACCTATATAATATCCCAGCATCTGATAAAACTTATAATCGTCTGGATCTTGAATCTTACCTACTACATTTTGTGGCAATTTGACAAAATCATCTTTTGTTAATTCACAAGCCTGAATAAAACCTCTATTTTCTGTATACACTTTATGATCTGCTGTCAACTCTAATTCATATCCACATTTTGTTTTTAAAAGATAAACTGGTTTTGTTCCTGTTTTAAAAGAACCATTTATTTCAACAGTTTTTAGATCATTTAAATTAACAACAATATCTATTTTACGATCTAAAAGTTGATCAATTCTTTGCCATTTGCCACCTTTAGTTAAAACTCTAGTTTTTCCAGTTACACATGGATTAGATGCGTTGATTCTACCCGAATTTTTACATGTATGCCATTTATTTGATATAGTGTCAAATTGTAGTCCAGGATCTCCACAAATATAGGTAGATTCGGCGATCATATTCATCAAGTCTTTTGCTTTATAGGTATGACTAGTTTCACCTGTGGTCACAAACTTTGTTTGCCATTCACCATCATTAACAACAGCATTCATAAATTTATCGCTAACTCTGACACTATGATTCGCATTTTGAAAAGCGATTGAACTATAAGCCTCACCATTAAAGGAAGCATCATAACCAGCATCAATTAAAGCCCAAGCTTTTTTTTCTTCTTTGGATTTAGAGTTAATAAAATCAACAATATCAGGATGATTATCATTAAGTATGACCATTTTTGCTGCTCTACGTGTTTTACCACCAGATTTTATTACTCCTGCAAAAGAATCGAACCCTTTCATAAAAGAAAGAGGACCAGAGGATGTGCCACCACCTGAAAGTGACTCGACTGATGATCTAAGTGTTGAAAGGTTTGTCCCAGTTCCTGAACCAAATTTAAAAAGCATTGCCTCAGTTTTAGCTAAATCCATTATAGAATCTAGGCTATCCTTTACAGAGTTTATAAAGCAAGCCGATAGTTGAGGATTAGGCTTTTCTATACCTAAATTAAACCAAACAGGACTATTAAATGCTAAATGTTGATTAACTAATAAATAGGTTAACTCATCTCTAAATATTTCTCTTGATTCTTCATCGGCAAAATAACCGTCAGACCAACCAAATTCAGTTGTAGTATTTGCTACTCTTGAAATTAATTGCTTAATACTTTTTTCACGCTCAGGGCTATCAGGTTTACCATGAAAATATTTTGAGACAACAACATTAACTGCTAGTTGTGACCAAAAAGAAGGTACTTCTATATTTTTTTGTTCAAAAACAATTCCACCTTTTTCATTGGTAATTGATGCGGTTCTATAATCCCACTTTATTTCATCAAAGGGATGTAAACCTTTTTTGCTATAAAATCTTTCCAAAACAAGACCTTTATTATGAGTAGTATCCTCATTATTTTTTTCTTGTAAAATTTGTTCTACTATGTTGTTGTCAACGTGAGTTTGTGACATTATTTGTTTTATGCTCCCAAAAAATTGATCGAATAATTTGTGACTAACTAATATTAAAATTTTAATTTGATATACATTTTTAAATCAAATCATAAAATATAGGTTAGTCTTACTACTCTAACTTAGACTTAAGAAAACTCCAAGTAAGGTTAGACAAAATTAAAGTTAAAAATTTTTAAACAAACTATAATCTTAACTTATAGATTAAATTTAGATAAAATAAATCTATTGCAACTTCAAATATTATTAATATTCATAGCTTAAATTTTTTAATCAGGGCAAATGCGTATATAATTCTAGCGTCAATTATTTAAAAAATTGTCTTCTTAAATTTTATAATTTTAAAATAATTTCTTAAAAAGATATTTAAACGGAGTAAAAATATGTTTGGCTTAGGTGGAAAAATAAAAGAAAGTGATGTTCTTGATGCTTTACGAACAGTAGAAGATCCGGATTTACATAAAGATCTTGTCACATTAAAAATGATTAAAGACATTAAAATAAATGGTAAAAATATAAGTTTTACTGTTGACTTGACAACTCCAGCTTGCCCTCTAAAAGAAAAAATAGAAGCTGATTGTCGCAAAGCTATCAAAGATCATATTCCAGAAGTAGAAGAAATAAAAATACTTATGACTTCAACAGTTAGTGCGTTTGATCTTAATAAAAAGATGTTGAGTGGTGTAAAAAATATTATTGCTATAGCCAGTGGTAAAGGTGGAGTTGGTAAATCAACAGTTAGTACAAATATTGCTTTAGCTCTTGCTTCTAAAGGTGCAAAAGTTGGATTGATGGACGCTGATATTTATGGTCCAACTATACCTGCATTATTAGATGTACATGAGCAACCAATGGTTACAGATGACAAAAAAATGATTCCGCTGGAAAAACATGGCTTAAAATTAATGTCTATAGGATTTTTACTTAAAGGTGATGAGCCTGTAATTTGGAGAGGGCCAATGGTAGCTGGTGTGGTTCAACAATTTTTAAGAGATGTTGATTGGGGTGAGCTTGATTATTTGATTATTGATTTACCACCAGGAACTGGAGATGCTCAATTAACATTATCTCAAGCTATACCATTATCAGGTGTAGCAATAGTTTCAACTCCTGAGGATGTAGCAATGAATATTGCTGTAAAAGCCTTAAGTATGTTTAAACATCTTAAAGTGCCAATTTTGGGCATTATTGAAAATATGAGTTATTTCAAAGCACCAGATACAGGAAATATTTATCATATTTTTGGTCAAGGTGGAGGCAAAAGAGCCAGTGAAAAACTTGGTGTAAAGTTCTTAGGTGAAATACCACTTGATATGAGCATAAGAAGTGGTGGAGATGATGGAAAACCAGTAGTATTTTATGATCCAGAATCTGAGCAGGCAAAAGTATTTCAACAAATAGCAGGTAATCTTGCTGCTAGTTTAAGCATCGAAATGATGTCTATGGCATTCTAAATTGTGAATAAAAAAAGGACTTCTAATTTTAGAAGTCCTTTTTTCTTACAAAATTTTCTTAATCTTCATCATAAGCTTTACCAAGTGCTGCTGGTGATGTTGATTTACCAATAAAACCTGCTAAAGCAATCATTGTTAATAAATAAGGTATCAT
>JACMQJ010000260.1 GCA_014377055.1 Candidatus Sericytochromatia bacterium | reverse complement strand
AAATTCGTATTTGAATTTTTATGATTAACATCAGTATTTTTGGTATGCCTGAGTTCAGATATATTACTTATTTTTTCTATTTGATCGTTATTCCTATTTTCTTCATGATTTTGGGGTACTTGTGTTTGTATATTATTAAAATTTTTAATTGTACTTTCTTGAAGATTGGACAACTTACTTTCTAATAAATTAATTTTATTCATTAAGTCATTAATTAAAGAAGGGTTAGAAATATTTTCATTATTGTTCATGGAAGTATTTTGCGTTATTTGTTGAGGTATAGAAAAAGTGTTAATTTTCGCCCTTTTACATAATTGAACAAAATTAATTTCAAGCCATAGTTGTGCCATCTGAGTTTTTTTTACTCTTTCAATGGCTTCATTTAGAAAACCAAGATTTTCCAAAATATCATCTTTACTGAATGACTCTGATATTTTTTTTAATACTTCAATACTAGTTACAGGTACTTCAAGGTGTTCAGCCATTTCAGGAGAAACTTTAACTATCAATAAATGTCTAAAAAAATTAATAGTTTCTGTCATTATGACTATAGGATCATTACCAGCTCTAATTAATTCTGTTAAAGTTGAAATTATTTTTACAGGGTCACTTTCAGATATAGCTATTGCTAGGTTAGCTAAAAAATCAGTCGAAACCATTCCCAAAACTTGATAAACAAGCTCATTGGCAACTTCACCATCACCACTGGAAAACGAATTTATTTGATCAAGTAGGCTTAAAGCATCTCTTAATCCACCATTTGCTTTACGAGCTATTGATAATAACGAATCATCGGATATTTTTATATTTTCTTGATCAGAAATATATCTAAGACGACTTATCAAAGATGAAACAGGAATTCTTTGAAAATCAAATTTTTGGCATCTTGAGATAATAGTTGGCAATATTTTATGAGCTTCTGTAGTTGCCAAAATAAAAACAACTTTTTCGGGAGGCTCTTCAAGAGTTTTTAATATAGCGTTAAATGCCTCAGTAGTAAGCATGTGAAATTCATCAATAATATATACTTTATATTTTCCAGAAACAGAAGCAAATCTAACTTGTTCTATTAAACTTTTTATTTCAGAAATACCACGATTAGATGCAGCATCAATCTCAATAACATCAAGCGCTGATCCTTGTAATTGTTCTATGCAACTTGGGCATATATTACATGGTGACCCAAGAACTCTTGCTTCACAATTAAGCGATTTTGCTAAAATACGTGCTGTACTAGTTTTACCTGTACCTCTTGAACCGCAAAATAAATAAGCATGAGATACACGATTTGTATTTATTGCATTAATTAAAGTTCTGGATATATTATCCTGTCCAACTAAATCCTCAAAAGTTTGAGGTCTCCATTTTCTATAAAGTGCTTGATGTCCCATAATTATAATTTTAGCACTAGTCTGATATTTAGTTTTGTGAAAATTACAAAACTAAAAAAATAGTTGAATTATTAGTTATACTCAAGTGAAATTGGTTTCCAGTTTTTTGCAAAGAGGATTGAGACGTAGCTCAACCCGAACAAAGTTTTAATTTTGTAAACCAATTTTGAAAAAGTATAGAATGATATTATTAAGATGTAACAGCAAGTTTAAAATAAGGAAAAAATGAATGCTTAGTAATTTGGACAAGGAAGTAATTTTTAAAAAAGCATTTACTAATAAAGTTGTTTTTACTAGATTTGTAAAAGATGTTGTTAGTATTGATATAGAAGTTGCTGAAATAGAAACAGAGAAAAAATTTGATACCAAGCTTGGTTAGATTTAATTTATGAAAGCATTCATAATCCTAACAATCCAAACATAAACATTGAAAATGAAGGAATAAAAAAAGCCTCTGAATTAATTGACAAAGATACTTTAACCAATACAGAAAGAACTATGATGAAACAGTATGAAGGAAGAAAAGTTGTTATTCAGCTTGAACGAGAAGAAGGGCTTAAAGAAGGTGTTGAAAAAGGTAAACTCGAAGGTAAAAAAGAAGGATTGGAAGAAGGCAAAAAAGAAGGTTTAGAAGAAGGTAAACTTAAAGAAAAAAGAGAAATCGCAAAAAATCTAAAAAGTGTAGGTATCGAAATAGAAAGCATATCAAAAGCAACAGGATTAAGTACAGAGGAAATAAATAGTTTATAAAAATTATGAAAAAATATTCATAAAACTGACATTAAAAATGTTTTTATTCAAGTAACAGAGTCAGAAATGCACAAAGATTGGAATATTCAGTTTTTAAATTGGACAACGCCATCATCATCAACTGATTTATTAAAGATATTTTTCGAGAAGAAAATTCTATCAAAACAAAGCTAGGAATATTTATGGAATATTATGTTAGAAACTAAAATAGGAAAAAATAGAATTAAAGGAAAATACCAAAATAAATGAAAAAATTATATCTGATGTTGCAAAAATAACATTCGACTACTTTACCAGCAAAACAAAATGAACAATTTAAAATAAATTTAAAATATAAGGATCTAATGAATGCACGAAATAGAAGTAAAAGTCTTAAATATAAATCTTGACCAAATAAAAGAAAAATTACATTCGCTTAAAGCTGAATTTTATAAAAAAGAATTTCAAACAAATTATATGTTTGATTATGCCGATAATAGGTTTTTTGATAAAGGTGGATATGTCAGAATTAGAAAAATAAAAAATCTATTAAATAATGATGTAAAAATACTTGTAACTTTTAAAGAATTGATTTCAAAAGATCAATTTAAAGTGTCAAAAGAAATAGAGTTTTATTCAGATAATATGGAATCTACAAAAGATTTTTTACAAGCACTAGGTTTAAAATTAATAAGAGTAGATGAAAAAATAAGAGAGTCGTACAAATTAGATGAGGGTTTAATTGAAATAGATACTTGGGCAGGTGTACCAACTTATCTTGAAGCTGAATCTGACACTAAAGAAAATGTTGAAACTCTGCTACATAAAATCGGTTATAATATTGAGCAAAGTACAAGTATGTCTTTGGCTGAAATTCTTAAACACTATGATTTGAGTAACAATAATCTTGTATTTTCAGATGATATAAAAAAGTCGCTTGGATATATTTAATGAGTCAAGATCAAAATTTAAATAAAGTTGAAAAAGATAAGATAATTTGTTATAACTGTAACCGAACTATAGACGTTAAAGATATTTCTGAAGCAAGCTTCTTTAAATGTCGCCAGTGCTACGTAACTTTGATCAAATCAGATTTTTTTAGAGTATCCAAGAATGGTATAGCAAAAAGAAGAAATAAAATGATTACTCTTGGATTAGTACTTGGATTATTTCCTATGCCAGTAATACTAGCTTATGTTAGTACTAAACCTGTTGAAATAGTTATTTTTTATTTTATTCTAAACATATTAATGATATTTAGCATTAACTATTTTAGTAAAAAAGCAGCTGATATTTTATTTGGTATAATTTTTGCTGAGGTTGGTATTTTTGCAAATATTACACGACTAATTTTTATAAATTTTTCATTACCAAAATATGCTGATAAAATACCTGAATTAAGATTTCAGATTTATTTCTTTTTAGCTATGTCAGTTTTTATGACAGCTATGGGAATATCGAGAAGAAGAAAATTTGTCTTAAAATAATTATTTTGATTTACTAAGTTTTAAAATATGGAAAATATAAATAGGTTATTTGTACCTTCAAAGCAAGATTATGCAAAAGGTAAAAGACCAAATGTTAAGTGTATCTTATGCTCCGTTGTCAATCATGATCCAGAAGTTGAATCTCTTGATGTCTACAATACAAAACATTTTGTAGTTTCAGTTAACTTATTTCCTTACAATCCAGGTCATTTGATTATTTTTCCAAAAAGACATATAGAAACTATGGAAAAATTTGTAACAGAAGAAATAATAGAATTACATGATTTACAAATAAAAAGTATTAAAGTACTGAATAACTGTTATCAAGCTCAGGGTTATAATGTTGGCTATAATCTTGGAAAAGCAAGTGGTGCAAGTATTGACCATTTACATTTGCATATAGTGCCACGTTATCAAAGAGAAGTAGGCTTTATTGATGTTATTGGTAATGCTAGGATAATAGTAGAAGATCCAAAAGATACTGTAAAAAGATTAACTGAAGAATTTAAAAAACAATAAAGATAAAGTAAACTTTTGTTTAATTTTTTTATATTTAGTGTCTTAACCTTTACACATAGAAATTCGTTTAGGTTACAATGAATAGAAATATGTTTTGATTGATTGTATATTTAAGTTATGTAATATGACTATACTTACATAATATGTATAAATAAGCTATAATGACACTTTGTTATCCGAGGCTTTTATTAGCCATTTAAAATGTGAATGAATTATTACATAAAATAAGTAATATTTAGGAGTTTAATTAAAAATGAAAAGAACTTTTCAACCAAGTAAAAGACATAGACAAAAAACACACGGCTTTTTAGTAAGAATGAGCACAGTTGGCGGCAGAAGAGTTATTAAAGCTAGAAGAGCTAAAGGGCGTAAAAAATTAACAGCCTAATTTAATGTTGGCAAGAGAAGCAAGATTAAGAAAAAATAAAGACTTTGATAAAGTTTATAAAAAAGGTAAATCATATTCTAGTAAAATACTAAAAATGTATGTTCTAACAAGTGATTTACCTTTTCAAAGATGTGGTTTTTCTATAAGTAAAAAAGTTTCTAAAAAAGCTGTAGAAAGAAATAAGCTTAAAAGACGTTTAAGTTCTATATTTCACGAAGAGTCAAAAAAAATAAAAGATGGAATAGATGTTATTTTTGTGGCTAGAACAGAGCTTATTAGTTTAGCTTTTTCGGAATTAGAAATACTTGTAAAAAATCTATTGAGTAAAGCTGATATTTATGTATAAAAATAATATCTTAAATGTTTTTGGTAAATATACTTCATACCTGTTTATTTTCACTATTCGTATATACCAATTCTTTTCTGCTTTTTTTCCTGCTAAGTGTAGATTCTCTCCAACATGCTCAACTTATATGGTTCAATCCATTGAGAAGCATGGAGTAATTAAAGGTACTATTTCTGGAACTGTGAGAATCTGTAAATGTCATCCATTCCATCCAGGAGGGTATGACCCTGTTAAATAATATGCGTAAGATAAATCGGATTTTAATATGATCAAATTTTTAGTAGATTCTGTAATGATGCCCCTGCTCGTTTTTTTCTATGGGCTTACAGGAAGTTACGGTTGGGCAATTGTATTTTTAACACTAGCTGTTAAATCTGCCTTAATGCCTCTAACCTTTCAAAGTATAAAGTCTAGTCTTGAGATGCAAAAAGTTCAGCCAAAACTCAAGGAATTGCAACAAAAATATAAAGATAAACCTGAAATAGCACAAAAGAAAATAATGGAATTTTATAAAGAAAATAAAGTTAATCCATTAGGTGGTTGTTTGCCTATTTTAGTTCAAATGCCTTTTTTCATTGGTTTATACAGTACATTCGTTAGTACACAATTTAAAGATATGATTCTACATGGCTCAAATAATCCATCATTTCTTTTTATACAAGATTTAACTAGAATAGGTGTTTTTAACAAAGCAACAGCCACTTTACCGAGTGAGTTTTTTTACGACAATATGGTTTTGGTAATCCTCTTTGGGCTAACTACATTCATTTCACAAAAAATGATGATGACCAGTTCAACTGATCCTATGCAAAAACAGATGTTGTATTTAATGCCTCCTATGATTACTTTTATGTTTATTATGGTTCCTGTTCCTTCTGGAGCATTACTTTATATTGTTATCTCTAACTTTATAACTATGGCTCAAAATTTATTTGTCATAAATAAAAGAAAATCTGTTGGAATAGAATTAGCTTTAGAAGGTAATAATAAAACCTCAATTATTGATAAAATTGATAATAAAAAATTAATTAATCTAAGTAAAGCAAGTGTTGTAGAGAGTATCGATAGAACAGATGACAATCTTTCTCCTGTGTTGGTCTCAGCAGGTAAATCAAAAAGAGCCAAAAAAAAGCAAAAAAAAAATAGAAATAAATAGGAGTAAAAGCTATGCAATCAATTGATCAAGAAGGTAAAACTGTTGAAGAGGCTCTTGAGAAGGCTCTTGTTGCTCTACACAGAACTCAAGAAGATGTTGAGTATGAAGTTTTGGATGAAGGAAGCAAAGGCGTTTTAGGAGTTGGTGCAAGACCAATTTTAATAAGAGTAAGAGCCAAAGAAATTGCTGAACTAGGTGAACTAAAAAATCTAGCTAACAAATTTTTGGTTGAATTAGAAGTGGATTTTAGTAATCTCGAAGTTACTCTTCATAAAAGTGATGTTTTAAAAATAAGTATGGATACAGAAGATGCAGGAATATTAATTGGTAAATATGGTCAAACACTTGAATCATTGCAATATATTTTTAATCAAATCATGCACGAGAAAAAATATAAAATCATGGTTGACGTTTCTAACTACAGAGAAAAACAAAATAACAAATTAATTGAAACTGTTAAAAAAATTGCCAGTAGTGTTATGCAAACAAGTAGAAGAATTACTCTTAAGCCAATGACTGCTTTTGAAAGAAGAATGGTTCACGAAGCTGTAAAAGATTTCCCTGAATTAGCAACAAAAAGTATTGGTATAGATCCTGAAAGAAGAGTTGTTATTTCATTAGTTAATGCTCCAGAATATGATGAATCTACAGAAAATAGACAAGAAAGACCTTACAGACAAAATAATTATAGACCAAGTGGTGGTGTTCAAAATAGAAATAGTGGTGGTGGATATAAGCCAAGAAATCCTAACTATGCAGGCAACTCTACTGGTGGTGGATATAACAACCAAAATAATACTGGTGAAGGTGGTTACAAACCAAGAAACCCTAATTATGCAGGTAACTCCACTGGTGGTGGATATAACAACCAAAATAATACTGGTGAAGGTGGTTACAAACCAAGAAACCCTAATTACGCAGGAAATTCTACTGGTGGCGGATATAACAACCAAAATAATACTGGTGGTTATAATAATCAGTCAAATCCAGGTAATGATGCAAGAAGAGGTAATTATGGTCAACCAGGTGGTGGCTATAACCAAAAGAAGCAGTATGAATATACTGACAACAACAAACCTGATCCAAATAACGTTTAACAGATGATCTCTGATACAATAGCCGCTATCGCCACTCCTCTTGGAGCTGGTGGTATTGGTGTAATAAGAATTAGTGGTGATGATGCAGTAAAAATTGTTGGTAATTTTTTTAAATTAAAAATACCTCTTGTATCGCATCAAGCCACTTTTGGTAAAATACGTGAAAAAAATTCTGATCAAATAATTGATTCTATTATTCTAATATTTTTTAAATCTCCAAAGAGCTTTACAGGTGAGGACACTGTTGAATTACATTGTCATGGTAGCTCTTATATTCTCAATCAGGTTTTAGATTTATGTCTAAAATATGGTGCTAGATTAGCAGCCGCTGGAGAGTTTACAAAAAGAGCATTTTTAAATGGAAAAATAGATTTAACACAAGCCGAGGCTGTTTACGATCTTATTAATTCAAAAACATCAGTTTCACTAAAAACAGCAAACGATCATCTTGAAGGAAAGCTATCCATTAAAATAAAAGATTTACGTGATTCATTAGTAAAGATGCTCTCACATATTGAAGCTATAATTGATTTTCCTGACGAAATAGATGAAGAACCAATGGATAATTTTGCCCCTACAGTTATTAATGCTTCCAATTTAATTAACCAATTATTGGCAACTGCTGATGCTGGTAAATTGTATCGAGAAGGTGTAAAAATAGCGATTATTGGTAGTCCTAATGTTGGTAAATCAAGTTTACTTAACTCATTATTAAGAATAGATAGGGCCATAGTTACAGATATAGCTGGAACAACTAGAGACACTTTAGAAGAGTATTTAAATATTAATGGTATACCAATTCAAATAGTTGATACTGCAGGCTTACGACATACCGAAGATACTGTTGAAAAAATAGGGATTGAACGTAGTTTGGTTAGTATAGATCAGGCTCAACTTATCTTAATGGTGATTGATGGAACTAAAGATTTGGATAGCGAAGAGCTAAAATTAATTTTAAAACTACAAGAAACTAAACCTTTTATTTTAATAATAAATAAAATAGACCTATCTGATAACCTTAATCTAAAAGTATCACCACAATATCAAGTATTTGTTTCAGCCAAATTTAATAGAGGTATTGAGCAATTAGAAAATAAAATCTCAGAAATATTATTATCTGGTAAAACGGACACTTCATTAGATTTAAATATCAATACTAGACATAAAGAAATACTTTATAGAGCCAATGAATCATTAGAAAATGCACTGATAACCATTAAAAACAATTTACCAATAGATTTTTTAGCAATAGATGTCAAAGCAGCTATTATCAGTATGGGTGAAATAATTGGTGAAAACGTGACAGAAGAAATTATAACTGAAATATTTGCCAATTTTTGTGTAGGAAAATAACTTTAGTTTTTCTTTGTCTAAAAGGTTCTCAAGATAAGATTAAAGAGCTATATTTATAAGATAATAAAAAATTAAGGTTATGGTGAAAAAATGTGTTCAACACAACTAGATTTATTTTCTAGTGATAGCCAAGATAATGGTAAAGAACTAAATGTTAAAGAAAAAGAAGCTGAAAAAGTTACTAATTCATCTGAAAATAATGTTGTTTTAAAACCTATAAAAAAATCTAAGGATAAACCCATAGCAGAATTAACTATCGAAGATAAAAAAATTATTGATATAGAACTACAAATCAAAGAAAAAGAAACATTAAATGATCAAGAAAGAAATAATTATCTCAATCAAGTAAAAGAAATAGCATCGTCCTGTGTAAAATGTGTCTTGTCTGAAACTAGGACAAAAGTTGTTTTTTCTGCTGGTAATCCAGATTCTTTAATCATGTTAATTGGTGAAGGGCCTGGTGAAAATGAAGATAAGACAGGAATTCCATTTGTTGGTAGAGCTGGACAGTTGCTTGATAAAATATTAGAATCAGCTAAAATAAGTCGTGAAAATGATTTGTATATAGCTAATGTAGTAAAATGTAGACCTCCTGCAAATAGAACTCCTTTTGAAGATGAGATAGATGCGTGCTCTATTTATCTAAAAAAACAGTTAGAATTAACCAATGCTTCAATTATACTTTTAACTGGTGCGACAGCAATGAAGGCTATTCTTAATTCAACTAGCCCTATTTCTAAAGTTAGAGGTCAATGGTTTGAATGGAATGGCAAATGGGTTATGCCTGTTTTTCATCCTTCATACTTATTAAGAAATCCATCAAAAGAAGTCGGCTCGCCAAAATGGCTTATGTGGCAAGATATAAAAAAAGTCAAGCAAAAACTTGATGAAATAAAAGGATAAATAACAATGATTTTAAAATTTATTTTACGAAGAATGCTTTTTTTATTGTTTATATTATTTGGTGTTTCTTTGCTTGTATTTATTTCAGTTAGGCTTATCCCTGGAGATCCTGCACAGGTAATGCTAGGAGAGAGAGCAACACCAGAAGCATTGGCAAGATTAAGAGATCAACTTGGATTAACCAAACCTCTTTATCAGCAATATTTTCTTTATATGAATAACTTATTTCATGGCGACTTTGGTACATCTATTATGAGTAACAATTCTGTTATTTCTGAGATAATGAAAAAATTTCCTGCTACCATTGAGCTTTCATTAGCTAGTATGTTAATTGCTACAATATTTGGTATTAGTGCTGGTATTTTGGCTGCTGTTTATCGTAACACTTGGTTAGATAATATTGTTATGGTTGGAGCTTTGACAGGTGTATCAATGCCTATATTTTGGCTTGGATTAATTTTGATGATTATTTTTTCTTCTACATTTGATCTTTTACCATTTTCGGGTCGTATAGATATTACTTCTGATATAACTCCTGTTACTAACTTCTATCTAATTGATACTTTATTAAAAGGTAATTTTGAAGCTTTTTGGGATGTTGTTAGACATCTAATATTACCAGCTATTACATTGTCTACTGTTCCTACTGCTGTTATTGCCAGAATGACTCGTGCTAGTATGCTTGAAGTATTAAATCAAGATTATGTTAGAACTGCTTATGCCAAAGGTGTAAAAAAGATTAAGGTAATTATGATTCATGCTTTAAAAAATGCTTTGATACCAATTATTACTATTACAGGTTTACAACTTGGATTATTATTAAGCGGAGCTGTTTTAACAGAAAATGTCTTTTCATGGAATGGCCTAGGTTCTTATGTCGTTAATGCCGTATCCTCCAGAGATTTTCCTGTTATTCAAGGATGTGTGCTAATTTTTGCAACTACCTTTGTTATGGTTAATCTTTTTGTTGATCTGAGTTACTTTATTATTGATCCTAGAGTTCGTGATAGTCAATAGAATAATAGTTTTTACCACGAATTAGAAACTAATTAAAACTAATGATTACGAATAATTTATTCTCATAGCAATATAATAGAAATAATTATAGATGAATAAATCATAAAATTTTTATTGTGGAATGATATATAAAAGATATTTACCATTAAATATCTTTTTAAGATATAATATACTTTGTATGGGGATGTCACGGTTTCGACATGGAATTAGATCGTTGAGATGGCAGGCCGAGAGAGTCAAGGTTCTCGTAAAACTATTGGCAAAACAATAAATGCAAATACAAAAAAATTGTTTGCTATCCCTACTTTGAGAACTACTAAAGCACTTGCTTTAGCAGCTTAATAGAGTAAAGGATCTCAAAACTTCTTATATCTCGCGAGAGTTTTGAGTATAAAAAACAGAGGTTGCTACTGAAGAAAAGCTAAATGTCTTCAGTTTAAGATCAGGTTTGGATAGTGGGTAGATTATCCTGTGCATGGGAGAAATTACTTGCAAAATTAAATTATGCACTAAGCTTGTAGAGGTCTTGGTAGTCAGCTTTATGGACGCGAGTTCAATTCTCGCCATCTCCATTTTTTTATACTTTTCACAAATTAATATTTTTCCAGATATTAATTTTTCTTGAATATTAATTAAAATTGAGCCTTT
>JACMQJ010000259.1 GCA_014377055.1 Candidatus Sericytochromatia bacterium | reverse complement strand
TAACATAGTTTGTCACACATATTACAGATTTAGAAAACTAACTTTTATGTTAAAATTTACTAGAGGTAAATTATATATGACTCAATCATCAATTAGAGCAGTTGAAATACTTTTGGTAGAAGATAATCTTGCAGATATACGCCTAACAAAAGAAGTTTTAAAAGACAGCAAAGTAAGCAATAACATACATCCTGTTATGGATGGGGTTGAGGCTATTTCCTTTTTAAAAAAAGAAGGTAAATATCAAAATGTACCACGTCCAGATCTAATTTTACTTGATTTGAATTTACCAAAAAAGGATGGGCGTGAAGTTCTTGAAGAAATTAAGAAAGATGATAAGCTAAAAAGAATACCAGTCGTTATTCTTACCACGTCAAAAGCGGAACAAGATATAATTAAGAGCTATAATCTTCATGCTAATTGTTATATTACTAAACCTGTTAATCTTGAACAATTTATTACTATAGTCGAAGCTATTGAAGATTTTTGGTTTACTATTGTCAAATTACCTATCGAATAAAATATTAATTAATTAAAATAATACTTATGTTTAATAAAGTTATAAAAACCTTACTTGTTGAAGATAATCCAGGCGATGCTAGATTAGTTAAAGAAGCATTATTGGATGCTCAAGATGCAGATTTTGAAGTTATTCACTTTGATCGACTTCGTCCTGCACTTGATCTATTAGAAAAAGAAGAAATAGATATTATACTGCTTGATCTGTCATTACCTGATGAAAATGGATTAAAAACACTTTATAGAACTCATTCAGCAGCTCCTAATGTTCCAATTGTTGTTTTGACAGGGCTAGCAGATCATGAGCTTGCTGTTAAAGCTTTGCAAGAAGGGGCTCAAGATTATTTAGTAAAAGGTCAAGCTGAAAGTGATTTACTCAGTCGATCAATTAGATATGCAATTGAAAGAGCCCAAATTTTGGCAGCAAGAAAAGAGAGTGAAGAAAAATATCGTACTTTAACTGATGATGTACTGGATAGCTCAATGGTAGGTATCTTCATTATTGATGCTAATTCTAATGTGGTCTGGGTAAATAAATCTGTCGAACTATATTTTGGTATTTCAAGAGAGCAAATAATAGGTAAAGATAAAAAAGATTTAGTTGAAGAAAAAATTAAATATATTTTTGAAGATCCTGAAGATTTTAAATTAAAATCATTAAGTTATCATGATGATAAAAGTCAAGTACAAAAGTTTGAATGTCATATTTTGGAAGGAAAAAATATTGAAGAAAGATGGTTGCAACATTCGAGTCAACCTATTTATTCAGGATTATATACTGGTGGGCGTATAGAGCATTATACAGATATAACTGAACGTAAAAAATATGAAGAAAGACAGCTACAATTAGTTAACCAATTAGAAAAAGCAAATGTGGATTTAAAAAATTTAAGTGAATTAAAATCTCGATTTGTTTCTATGGTATCACACGAGTTTAGAACTCCACTAACAGCTATTTTTGCTGCAAGTGACTTATTAAAACGCTACAATGATCGTATGACTCAAGAGCAAAAGTCAATGCGTCTTGATAAAATACAACGTGAAATTAAGCACATGGTACAGCTACTTGAAGATATACTAGTGATTGGTAGAGCCGAAGCAGGCAAGTTTCCATTCAAACCTGAATTCATTGATATAAAAGATATATGTCATGACATTATTGAGGAAGTAAAAGTAACATATAACTCAACTCATGAAATTATTTTTTCATACAATAACTATAAAGGTAAAATATATGCAGATGAAAAAATAATTAGGCATATAACAACCAATTTATTATCCAATGCTATTAAGTATTCAAAACAGGGTAGTACTGTTCTTTTTTCATTAGATTTTTCAGAAAACTTAATTTTTGTATTTAAAGATCAAGGAATAGGGATACCTCAAGAAGAGTTAAAAAATATGTTTGAACCTTTTCATCGAGCTACAAATGTAGGTGATGTTTATGGTACTGGTTTAGGTCTTGCGATTGTAAAAAAAGCAATAGAAGCTCATAACGGAAACATTGAAGTAGATAGCAAAATAGGTATTGGCACAACTTTTACCGTTTCGATACCCATTGTTAACTCAAATTAGTTTGTTTCTTCATAATTAATTACTTTCCAACTATCATTTATTTTTTGCACTGTAATCAAAGCATTTCGATCAAAACCCTGACCTCCGTTAGGAACAATTGATAATGTAAAAGTTAAAAATCCCATATTACCTTCAAATTTAGAATCAGATAATTTATAACCTATTTTTGATCTAGTTTCATCCAATTGTTGTGGAGCTTTTGCTCTTGCTTCAGTAACTAATTCAAGTTCTTTGCCTAATTTATCTTTTGCTCCCATATCAGTAAGCTTTATTGCTTCTGCTTGATTCATGAATTTATAATAGTTTTTTACAAAATTTTCAGCAACTCCAGCTCCATCAAGTTTTGATTGACCACAATTAATTAATGTTATAGACAAAAATAAGCATAATATAATGTTTCTCAAAATTATTTTCATCTAATTACCTAAAGATTAAATATTTAACTTTATACATTCTATACCAAGATCTTTTTTAATTTCTTAATTTTTTATGAAATAATATTCATCGTATTTTTTATTATGTTTTTTCCTAAAAATAGGTTAGAATGAATGCTTATCTAAGAGTTGGATAGAGAGGTTTTTTTAACATTGAATGAGGAAGTAAAAAAGTATAAAATAGATCATATAGCAATTGCTGTAAAAGATCTGGATGAATCTCTAAAATTTTATAGAGATATACTTGGGCTGAAGCTTGAATCTATCGAGATTGTTAAAGATCAAAAGGTTAAGACTGCTTTTTTGCCAATAGGTGATACTCATATAGAGTTATTGCAAGCTATAGAACCAGATAGCCCTGTAGGTAAATTTATAGAAAAAAAAGGTGAGGGAATTCATCATATTGCCTTTAAAGTCGAAAATATAGAAGAACATTTGAATAACTTAGAAGAAAATGATGTTAAATTGATCGATAAAAAAGCAAAAATAGGTGCAAAAAATAAAAAAATTGCTTTTATTCATCCAAAATCAACGTCAGGTGTGCTGTTAGAATTATGTGAAGAAGATGATTTTGAAGCTTCACTACCAATATTATAGTTTGTTTAGGAAAAATAAAAATGAAATTACACGAATATCAAGGAAGTGAACTTTTTTCACAAGCTGGAATTCCTACAGGTGCAGGTCATGTAGTAACTACAATTGAAGAAGTTGAAAAATTAAAAGATTCACTTGGTGACTTACTTGTTATTAAAGCCCAAGTACATGTTGGTGGAAGAGGAAAAGCTGGCGGAGTAAAATTAGCTAAACCAGAAAATGCTGTAGAAGTAGCTAGCAAAATTCTTGGTATGGATATTAAAGGGCTAACCGTAAAAAAGATATTAGTAAAAGAAGCAATTGATATTGATAAAGAATATTATCTTGGTGTTATTCAAGATCGTGCTAATCGTGGTGTTACATTCATGGCAAGTGTTATGGGTGGGGTTGATATTGAAGAAGTTGCTGTAACTCATCCAGATAAAATTATCAAAGTTACCATTGATCCATCACTCGGTTTACAAGAATTTCAGGTTAGAGAAATTGTTTTTGGTGCTGAGTTTCCTGTTGAGTTAAGAACACAGGCCTCTGATTTTGTCAGAAAATTGTACAAAGTATTCATGGAAAATGACTGTACTCTTGCTGAAATTAATCCTCTAGTTGTTACCAAAAATGGTCAGCTTATAGCAGCAGATGCAAAAGTAGAAACTGATGATAATGCTGATTTTAGACATCCTGAGTGGGAAGATATGAGAGATCTTGATGGTTCTGATAAATTAGAGCTTGATGCAAAAAAAGCGGGTCTTAGTTATGTTGAGCTTGATGGAGATATTGGATGTGTTGTTAATGGTGCTGGCTTAGCTATGGCAACGATGGATGTTATCAAATACAACGGTGGAAAACCTGCTAATTTCTTAGATATTGGTGGTTCATCAAATCCAGACAAAGTTGTTACCGCAATGAATATTTTGATGGCAAAACCTCTCAAAGCTATACTTTTTAATATATTTGGTGGAATTACCAGATGTGATGATGTTGCTAGAGGATTAATCACAGCATTTGAAAAAATAAAAGTAGATATACCTGTAGTTATTCGTTTAACTGGTACTAATGAAGAGGTTGCTAGAGATTTATTAGAAAAAGCTGGTTATAAAGTTGGTAGCTCTATGGATGAAGCCATTAAAGAAGTTGTTGCTTTAGCCAATAATAGATAATTAAACAAGGGGTTTAAACCCCTTGTTCCTACAACCCCTTATTTATGAATCAATTTTTTTGATACATAAAACAATTATCTTTTTTTATTACTGAGAAATTTGATTTTACATCACTTAAATTCTCTGTATGACTCACAATCAAGTAACCCTGAGGATTTAATACTTTGTAAAAAGTATCAATTAATTGTTGTTTATGAGCTTTAGAAAAATATATCATGACGTTACGACAAAAAATAACATCATATTTATCTACAATATCAAATGTTTTTTCTTCAAATAAATTACCTTGTTTAAATTTTACAAAGCTCTTAATATTATCTTTTAAATTATGTGTTTCTGTTTCAGAATTAAAATATTTTTTAATATCATCTGGAGTTGTTGAACGAAAAGTAAGTGATATTTTTCTATATATTGCAGACAGTGCTATTTCAACAGCTTTTTGACTAATATCTATACCAATAATTTTGATATTTTTTTCTGGATTCTTTAATTTATTATGTAATAGAATGGACAGGGAATAAGCTTCTTCGCCAGTTGAACATCCAGCAGATAAAATTTTTATTACTCTATTAGGTCTTGACTTAATCATTTCAGGAATAATTAAATCTCGTAAAGCAATCGGATGTTCTTTTTCACGAAAAAAATATGTTTCATTAACAGTCAAATTATTATAAAGTTGTTGTAACTCTTCTAAAGATGGATTATATTTTAAAAGATAATAATATTCTTTAAAATCTTTTAAACAATTTTTTTCTAATCTTTTAACTAGCTTTTGTTGAAAAATATATTTTTGTTTTTCGTGATAATAAATGCCACATTTTTGTGCTATAAAATCGTTTAATAATTTAAATTCTTCGTCTGTAATCAATATCAAGATATGACCTTCTAAGAAATTAATAACATCTTAGCAGCCTGAGCAACTAAAGAGTCATTATCATAATTTGCCGACCACATAATAGCCCAAATTGCTTTTTGATCATGTTTAAAAGCACCTAAAGCAATGACAGCATTTTTTCTGATACTTGGAGATGAATAATTCGAGGCTAATTTTACTAAAGATATAATAATCTTATCATCATTAATAGTCGCCATGATAGAGATAATATTTGCTATTAGTTGATGGTTAGAAGTATTTAGTGCATTTTGTAAATTAGGTATTATCTTTGCTCCTAAGCTTTTTAAAACTTGAATGGCTGGTTCTCTAAGCTTATCATTAAGAGTCATGTTAATAATTTTATTAATAACTTCTTCATAATTTAACTTTTTGCTCATAGATATAATAATTTCGATGTTAACTAATTTTTCTTCCTCAGTATCTAGCATCTCTGTCAATAAATCATAGGATTTTTGTGTGTGAATATTTCCTAGAGCTTGAGCTACTGCTTTTCTAATTACCCAGTCAATATTTTTTATATGTGTTTCTAATAAACTTTCAAATCTCTGCATGTCATCAATATTTAGCTCAAAATTACTCAAAGCAACGATAGCAGATTGGGATATATCAGAATCAATTATGTTTGCCATTTCAAACAGTTTTGCACTAAGTTGATTTATTTTTAATTTACCAATAGTTTCAATTGAAGCAATTTTAACAAATGGTGAATCATCATTAATTAAAATATTTAGTGAGCCTATTAATTCATTTGTAACTTGTTGCTTTTCTAAAGCTCTAGCAACACAATAACGAACCCAAGGATAAGAGTCGTGGATTACAGAAATTAATATGTCATAAACATTATCTTTTTGCTCAAGAGATCTAACTGATTCTTCTCTTACTTGAGGATTTTCATCTGCTAATAATTTTATCAGTTGTTCAAAGGCCTCTTCTTCTTGATAATTTTTCATAGCCGCTGCAACAACTCTTCTTACAAGAAAATTTTCTGATAAAGAAAAAGAGATAATTTTTTTTAAATCAATAATTGGAGAAAGCTCAGATAAAAGCCTGACAAATAAAAACTCATTGGTATAACTTTTATTTAAAAGTATTTCATCAAGATAAGAAATTATTTTATCCTGATCATATCTTTTCAGGGCTCTAATCGTAGCATTTTGTATATCGGTAGAATTATCATTAAGATAATAAAAAAGTTTTGGTATATTTTCATAAACAAATAACTTTCCTACAGCGTTAATAGCTTCTACTTTTATATCAATAATAGTACTATCAAGATATTTTTCTATATATGGAATAGCTATCTCTATTTTGTTCTTGCCTAAAATCTTAATAAGCATAGAAGTATATTCAAAATTTTCATCAAGATTATCAATTAATTGTCTAGGATGATTTTTTGCTAAATAACTCATAGACTCATTTATTTCTTCCAAAAGGTCAATATTATAAGATGATAAAATGATGTTAACAGACATGTCTTGATCTATTAATCCTAAAAGATAAATACAGCCTATTTTTAACGAATAATCGTCTTCAAATAATATCTTACTAAGATTATTAAATATTATATTTATATCGGTAGTAGACAATATTTTGAACTGGTTTTCGATAGCAAGATTTAAGTTATTTTTACCTGTGTTGTATTTAATTGCTTTATCTTTTAAATTTTTTATTGCCAAAACAGCCATACTTTGTAAACTTGTATCACCATTCTTTAAAGTATCAAGAATGTAAGGTATAGCTCTTTCATCTGCTATATTGCTTATGGCTTGAAGTATTGGTTGTTGTAGCATCTCATTACTAGCAAATTGTAAAAGTGGTATAACTGCTCTTTCATCTTCAAGTTGACCAAGAGTTAATATTAAAGGAAATTGTTCCCAAGGGTCTTCACTTCGTGAATTAAGATAATGTAATAAAGGCATAGTTGCTTCTTTACTGCCAATCTTACCAATTGCTTCAGCAGCAGCAAATCTTACATTTCCTTCCTCGTCTGTTAATAAATTAAGTAAATAATCAACAGATAGATTATCTTTAATATCACCCATAATATTTGCTGTATATATTTTTTGATTGGTAGAGAGATTATCTATTCTTTCGATAAGTAATGGTAAAATATTTTTACCCCAAAGAACTAAAAGCTCAATAGAGGCATTTCTTTGTATATCATTTTCTGATTCAAGTAAATTTATTACTTTTACATATAAATTCTTATCATCTATAAAAGACAATAATTTAATTGCTTGATGGCGAATTTCTATATCTTCTGAGGATAATTGTGTCAATAAATCATCATTTATAATATTTTCTTTTGTCATATTATTTTGTATCCAAAAGTGCATTAATATTAATAATAGCTACTAGTTTATCATCTATTGCATAAATAGATTCAGTAAATCTATAGCTCGCATCTTCTGATATTAGTGTAGGTTGTGATATTTGTTCTGATGATGCTGTTATAACTTTATTCATACTATCAACTTTAATTCCAACTTTTCTATTTTCATGACTTAATATAATTATTCTAGTCAAATTAGTTGTATATTCTAGTTTTTTTGAATAAAGATTTGATGAATCTGTATCTGAGATATTTTCTTCTTTTTTTTGAGAAATATAATCTAACTTTATATTCATTTTTAACTTAGCATCTATAACAGGTATTATCTCTCCTCTGACATTTATAACTCCCAAAATATAATTTTTTGTAAGAGGTATAGGTGTTATGTTAGGTGATTTAATTATTTCCTGTATATATTTTATATCTATAGCAAATTCTTCATTACCCAAATTGAAACTTATTATTTTAATATTATTTTTATTAATAATATTAGTAGTTAAATTTTGCATAAATTATCATTTTTAAAATATTATAATTTTTTTGTACATCAAAAGGTCATTAATTTATCGAAATAATAACCTAAAAAAAGTGGCAGAAAATTCATTAATTTTCTGCCTAGCTTAAAAAGATTATTTTTTGTTTTTTAATGCTTCTTGAAGTAATTGAACAACTTGGCTTGGTGTATCTGCCACTTTTACACCAACTTTGTTAAAAGCTTCAACTTTTCCTTCTGCTGTACCGCTACCACCTGAGATAATAGCTCCTGCATGTCCCATTCTCTTGCCTGGAGGTGCTGTTCTACCAGATATAAATGCTACAACAGGTTTTGTCATTGTTGATACAAATTCAGCGGCTAATTCTTCATCATTACCACCGATTTCACCCATTAAGACAACACCATCTGTATTTTTATCTGCTTCAAAAGCTTTTAATACATCAATAAAGTTTGTACCAATGATAGGATCTCCACCAATACCAACACATGTTGATTGACCCATACCAGCTTTGGTTAAGCTGTAATCAACTTCATAAGTTAAAGTTCCACTACGTGAAACAACACCTATTCTGCCTGGAGTATGTATATGACCAGGTATGATACCTACTTTTGCTACACCTGGAGTTATTAAACCAGGACAGTTTGGCCCAATTAATCTGACACCTTGTTTTTTTACATATTGATAAACAGTTAACATATCACGAACAGGAACGCCTTCTGTGATACATACAATTAATTCTATTTTATTTGATGCAGCTTCAAGAATTGCATCAGCAGCCATTTTTGCAGGAACAAATATAACTGAACAGTTAGCACCTGTAGCTTTTTTAGCTTCTTCTACAGTATTATATACAGGAACTCCATTAAACTCAGTTCCACCTTTACCAGGTGTTACTCCAGCAACAATTTTTGTTCCATATTCGAGCATTTGTTTGGTATGGAATGAGCCATCTCTTCCTGTGATACCTTGAACAATTACTTTTGTATTCTCATCTAAAAATATACCCATGATTTTCCTCGTTGCGGTAATATATTAATTACATACAGGTACTTTAACAAATATGTCAGCAAATGTCTATCAGTCTTAAGTTTGCTATTTTTATCTATTTTAAAGAAAAATAGACAGTTTGCAGAATTTTCTATTCAAGATTTTAATTAATAAAAATATTTTTATCAATTGTGAATTATGTGATCATATAATTATCTAATATTTTAGTTTGAAGGTATCGTTTTGAAAAAAATTGTTATGACAGGTGGAGGTTCTGCTGGACATGTAACTCCAAATATAGCATTATCCGAAAAATTAAAAAATCAAGATTTTAAAATAAATTATATTGGTTCTATTAATGGTATAGAGAGACAAATTATTCAACAAAATACAGATATAGATTACTATGGTATCTCATCTGGTAAATTGAGGAGATATTTTTCACTAGAAAATTTTATTGACCCGTTCAAAGTGGTATTAGGTTTATTACAGGCATATTTAATTATAAAAAAATTAAAACCAGATGTTATATTTTCAAAAGGTGGATTTGTTACTGTACCCGTTGTAATTGCCGGATATTTTAATCGTGTACCTGTTATTATTCATGAATCAGATATGACTCCTGGATTAGCTAATAAAATAGCAATACCTTTTGCTAAAAAAGTATGTACTTCTTTTTTGGAAACATTAAATTACTTACCAAAGAATAAAGGTGTATATACAGGTACTCCTATCAGAGAAGATATGTTACAAGGAAATAAAGAAAAAGGTTTAATAATTTGTAACTTTGACACAAAAAAGCCTATTTTGTTAATTATTGGAGGCAGCCTTGGCTCTCAATTTATTAATAATACAGTTAGAAAAATATTAAAACAACTTTTAGAAAAATTTCAAGTTATTCATATTTGTGGTAAATCAAATGTCGATGATAATTTAAATCTACAAGGTTATAAGCAGTTTGAGTATTTGAATAATGAGTTATCAGATATTTTTGCTATATCAGATATTGTTATTTCAAGAGCAGGATCAAATGCAATTTTTGAATTATTAGCATTAAAAAAGCCAAATTTATTGATACCATTATCAAAAAAAGCAAGTCGTGGTGATCAGATATTAAATGCTCAATCATTTGCTAAAGCTGGTTATAGTAAAGTTATTCAAGAAGACGACATAAACGAAAAAACATTGTATGAAGCCATAATAGACCTATATAATAAAAAAGAAGATTATATTGATAAAATGAATAATAGCCCTGCCAAAGATAGTATTAATCAAATTGT
>JACMQJ010000043.1 GCA_014377055.1 Candidatus Sericytochromatia bacterium | reverse complement strand
TGTAGAGATAGCATTAGTCGCTCCTGTAACTACAGCTACAGTTCCCTCTGTTGTTGAAACAGCTGTAATACCATTTTGGATTAATGCTTTACCAACAAACATTGCAACTAAGGTTGCACCCATTTCAGATATACCTTTGGTGATACCTGTTGTGCCAGATTCTTTGACACTTGCCCATGTTGATTTTAGAGGTGATAATGCACCTTCTTTAACAGTATTTACTTCATTATCTATAGAAATTATTTTGGCTGTTTGATTACCAAATTTACCAACATAACCTTCTTTAACTTGATCAAGCTTTAATGACCCCTTATCTTCTTTAGAACCATAAGCTATATATAAATTGTCATCTTCAGTTTTAAAAATTATCTCATCAATTTTATTACCTTTGGTTACTTTTTTTGCTTCTTCAACATCCATTCCT
This sequence comes from Candidatus Sericytochromatia bacterium, assembly GCA_014377055.1. Lineage (GTDB taxonomy): Bacteria > Cyanobacteriota > Sericytochromatia > UBA7694 > JACMQJ01 > JACMQJ01. Next base: position 1,312 of record JACMQJ010000043.1, on the reverse strand, counting down.
TCACTTAGTTTACGAACATTAGAAAAAACATGGTCACCAACAACTAAAGGGGTGTTAACATTAGGTATAAAATCTTTGGTAGCAGGAGTACTAGCAGGTACCGATCCCTTATTTACTTTTGTGCTAATCACTATATTAGAAGATACATTAATATATTTAGAAATGGCAGAAGATGCTTCAGTCTCAGCTTGAGGAACAGTCTTAGGATCTATTTTAGGTGTATTATTTAATCTTAAAGATTCTAGTACAGAATTATTTTTTCCACCACCAGAAATATTATCCAAACCCATTAATTATTCCTCAAAACTTACTAAGCATATTTATGCTAATAATAATTTCCACTATTTTGTTATAGATAAATTGAATAAAAACTTTCCTTAAAAAGAGCTTAACCTTAACTTATTAAATAAACTTATCTTTTGGTAATAGTAAATTCTTAAAATATCTTATTCTTAATTTCTAAATATCTTAATTTAATAACTTGTTAAATTAGTTAAGTTAGCATAAAATCTAAGATGGTTTATATTATTCGTTATTTTAAGAGTGAAGAGCATGGCTGTGACTGTCAATAAAAAATTGGACATAGAATCAAAGATTGTGTTTCTTCGCAGAGTGCCTATTTTCGGTGGTGTTGACGAAGATAATTTAACAAAAATAGCAAATATTACCTCAGAAAAAAATTATTCAAAAAAAAATATTGTCTTTCATGAAGGTGACTATGGTGATGCACTCTACATTATTAAAAATGGCAGAATAAAAATTGCTAAAGTTGCTTTGGATGGCAGAGAAAAAACTCTAACTATTCTTAAAGGTGGTGACTTTTTTGGAGAGATGGCAATTTTTGACGATATGCCAAGATCTGCAACTGCTGAATCAATGGAAAATGATGTCAAATTACTATCAATTAATAAAACAGATTTTGAAAGATTAATTACTGAAAACCCATCTATAGCAATCAGAATTATGAAAGATCTTACTAGAAGAATCAGACAAGTAAATGAACAAGTTCAAGATCTTGCTTTTAAAGATGTACACGGAAGAGTTGCAAGTACATTGTACAATTTATTAAGAACCGAAAAAGATGCCTCAAAAGAACAAAATAAGGATCAAATTAATTCACTAAAAATGACTCATCAAGATCTAGCAAATATGGTTGGATCTTCAAGAGAAACAGTTACAAGAGCTTTAAATCGTTTGCAAGATGAAGGTGTAATTTCTATCAGCCATCAGCAAATATCAGTTCTTGATTTAGATAAATTATCTGAATCTCAAGACTAGTAATCATAGTGTATTAGACTCTTGAATAAGATTT